>CAZSJB010000001.1:0-32861 GCA_964606625.1 uncultured Tepidisphaeraceae bacterium
ATGCTGCTGCACGCCGACCATGCCGACGATTTCGCCTTCGGGCGTCTCCGCCACCCAGAAATGGTTGCCCTCGGTCATGTAGGCAGCCTGGATGTTGTCGATGTCCAAACCGGTGTCGTTCTCAGCCAGTGTGCCGCCGATCAGACCCTCCACATAGAGCTTCTGACAGACATCCTGATCGCATGTCTGGAAGCTGCGGATATTAACAGGCAGATCCTTATTGGGAGCCATCACCGCTATATTGTAACACTGTTATCCAGCCGCGACTACGCTATGCCAACAGGTGGCTCCTCACCGGATTCATCCCTTGGCAGGCGAACAGCGCGACAGTAGGGTACACTCCAGTCCATAGAAGAATCTGCGGTTTCGGGAAGGTCTATCCGATGCAGGAATCGAGTACCAAGAAGATCTATGACATCCATTCGGTGTTCTATGACGCCACCTTCGGCCGGCTGGTCCGGCGTCGGATTGCCCGGGCAATCAGCCACATGAAGATTGCCGACACCGATCGCGTGCTGGACCTGGGGATTGGTACCGGGGTCTCCTTGAATTACTATCCCAAGCGCGGCCGCATCTACGGCATTGACCTGTCCAGCGGTATGTTGCGCCAGGCCCGCAAGAAGATCATCGAACGAGGGCTGGATCACGCGCAGGTCTTCCAGGCCGATGCGCTATACCTGCCTTTTGCGGATGATTCATTTGATCATGTCTTCATCAGCCACGTGATCAGCGTCGTCAGCGATCCCTATCGCCTGATCGCCGAAGCCCAGCGGGTTGCCAAACCGGGGGCGCGGATCGTACTGGTGAATCATTTCCAGTCGACCAACCGCTTCATCGCGATGGTTGAAAAATGGCTGTGTCCGTTGTGCACCCGCCTGGGGTGGCGCAGCGACCTTCGCCTGAACGACCTGGTGCAGCGCACCGGCGTGCAGATCGACTATCGCTACAAGCTGGAGCAGATCGACCTGTGGGAGACGGTGGTGATCACCAACAACAAGTCGGCGGCCAGCCGGCTGGTCAAGGCGCAACCGTTCGCCGAACGCGAACTGGCGGCGGTGTAACGAGAGAACGCCACGCACAGTCTGCCGGATAACGTGGCCAAGGTGGCGTGCAACGGAGAGAGTCCGTCATGCCCTACCACCGGAATGCTCGCGCTGATCAGAGCTCTTGCCTTACAAGTCCTTGGGCAAAAGTAACTCGTAGACATCGCAGTTGCCGCCGCGGTCGGAAGTGAAGACGAGACTTCGGCCGTTGGGATTGAGCAGCGGGTGGACGTGGGCATCCTGGTTGCGCATGGATGAATCATGACGGCACAGCACACGCAGCCGTCGATCGGGGGGAGCGGCAGGATCAGCCAGGGCGATGGTGCCGTCGGTGCGGTCGATGAAGAATCGCCGGCCATCGGCTGCGGGCGTGGCGTGAACGAAACCGATTCCTTCCAGCGTCAATTCTTCCAGCAGGGCTCCTTCCCAGGTACGGGCTGCGATGAAGGGTCGCTGGTTGCGCCGGCCGTGGTAGATGATGCGATCGCCCGCGGGCGCCCAGTTTTCGTGAGTGCGGCATTCGTCAGGATCTTCCGGGGCCAGAGGACGATAGCTTCCATTGGGTTCCAGGCACCAGACGCGATCGGGAAGCGGTCGCCTGAGATTTGCATCCTGCCCCTCGCGGTTGAAGATGATCCGGCCGCTGCCGGCGGGGTCAAACTGCACATGGGTGACCCAGAAGGGCACTTCCGCGGCAACACTCGTCGCGCCGGTGGTGGTGTCGATCAGGTAGATCCAGCTCTTGAGCCCCATCTCCTGCATGCGGGTCGGCACGCGCTTTAACTGCACGTATTGATCGCCATCGGCATCGTCGAAGGCGCGGCTGTCTGTGCAGGGTACGCAAAGCGTGCGGCCATCCGGCGAGACATGCGTGAACGCGGTGTAGGCATTCTCAGGCAGTTCGAAGAGCACCTGCGGGCTGGTGGATGGATCATCCAACTGCGCGCAGCAGACCGATCGGTCCTGGATGTAGTAAAGCCGGTTGTGTGCCGCGTCGAGGCAGGGCGAAGCCTTGCTCAGCCCACTGTAGCCGCCGTACGGATAGACGTAGCTGCGTAGCAGGCCGGCTGTGTTGGACGTCACCCGGCGGATCGACCCGCCGTCGTGCCGGTCAATCACGTACAGGTTCGGATGACCATCCCGATCGGAGATGAAGGCCAGCCACTTATCATCAGCGGTCACGCTGGGGCTGGTGAAATACAGATGCTGATCTGTTCCCGCAGATGCGGTCCAGCGGATGATCCGGGCGCCTGTCAGCGGGTCGGTGATTTCACTGCGTTCCGAGGGCCATTGTCCTGATGACTGCTGCAAAGAGGTAGCCGGCATGAGATCCTATCATAGCCCGAATTGGGCGCAGGTGTAAACTTTGACACCATCTACTGATACGGATTGACTGCTGTTCAGGGGACGGATCAGAACGGGGGCTGCTTATCAATCAGGTGATAGCGGAGCAGTGACAACGCCATCTTGGCGCTGCGGTCGCGGATCATTTCCCGGTCGCCGCTGAAGATAAACGTGCGGGCGGTGCAGGCATCCGCCGTGGCCAGGGCGATACAGACTGTGCCCACGGGCTTTTCAGCCGTGCCGCCGCTGGGGCCGGCGATACCGGAGATGGCCAAGGCGTAATCGGCTGCCGCCCGAGTGCGGGCATTTTCAGCCATGGCGCGAACCGTCGGTTCACTGACGGCGCCATGCTCGCGCAGTGTGTCAGCGGGAACGTCAAGCTGCTCGATTTTGGCTTCGTTGGAATAGGTCACCCAGCCAAGGCGATAGTAATCGCTCGAGCCGGGTATATCGGTCAGATATTTTGCCAGCAGGCCGCCCGTGCAGGATTCGGCGGTGGTTACGGTCTGTTGCCGTGATCGCAACATCTCACCGATGACTTCCGGCAACGTGCCACCGTCGGCTGCATAGATCAGATCACCCAGCGCATCGCGACAGGCGCGTTCGGTGTCAGCCAGTTCACGTTCCGCCTGTTCGCGGCTGGGCGCACGGGCATTGATCCGCAAGGAAACGATGCCGTGCGATACGGTTGTCCCTACCGACGGATTGCGCGATCGCTTCATCAGGTCGCCCAGCATCTCGGCGATATTGCTTTCGCCCAGGCCGAAGGTGTGAAGCGTGCGTGAGAGAATTACGCCGCCGTTACCGCGTTCACGCAGCAGCGGCAGGATCTCTCGCTCGAACATGATCATCATTTCTTTGGGCACGCCGGGCATGACGAAGATATCGACCGGCGGAGCGCCATCGCGATGGGCGGTGGCGTGGATGCCGGGGGCGGTGCCGGCGGTGTTGTTGATCAGTCGGGCGCCCGTTGGAATCATCGCCTGGACACGATTGGCAGCGGGCATGGGGCGGCCGCGATCGCGGAAGAAGGCTTCAAGGCGGGTGAGCCAGGATTCATTCAGTTCCAGCGGGACGTTGAGGACGGCTGCGAGCGCCTGGCGGGTGAGGTCGTCTTCGGTTGGCCCCAGGCCGCCCGTGACCAGGATCACATCCGCGCGGGGAATGGCGTGGCTGATCACCCGTTCAATGGCGGATTGATCGTCGGCTACGGTGAGGTGCATCGACACAGCAATCCCGATGCTGGCGAGCTGTCGCGCCAGCCAGGCCGTATTGGTGTCGACCGTCTGGCCGAGCACAAGTTCATCGCCGATGGAGATAATGATGGCTTTCATAAAGCCGACCATCCTAGAAAGAGTGGCGGGGGGACTCAATCCGCTTATCCATACTTTGCGGATGCCGATAGGAATCAAGCGTCGTGAAGCCAATTTTATGAGACTCAGGCCATCATTCCAGCTGTGCCGGTTTTGCTCCCGATAGAAACTGCGTGTCTTTGTCTCCGTCGCAACGTCGTTTGGTAATTCACGGCCACGCCGTCGAACTGGTGTGTGAGGTGCCGGCAATTACCGCCGAATGGGGGCGATGGCTGGGCGTGTTCCAGACCGAGGGCTGGCCGGAATCCGTCATCCCGGCGCGCGGCACCGTCGCTCCGTTTGAACCGGGCGATGTGATGCGCTGCGTCTCGCCCAATGCGGTTTCGGTCTACTATCCTGAGCAGATGCTCGACATCTACCGCGAGGGGGAGCAGTACTGGCTGGTGGATGACCGCTGGGGCATCTGCCACATCAACCTGCTAAAGCGAACCTGGAAAAGCTGGGTGATCGATCAGCCGCGGATCGATACGGTGCGCCTGCTCGAATGGACTCTCCACTGGCCGATGGCGCAAGTGCTGCGCGGCCAGGGATTGCACCTGGTTCCGGCTATCGGGATCAGCCGCGATGGATTCGCCATGCTGCTGATTGGCGAGATGTCGCTGACTGCCGAACTGCAGGCGCTGGCCAACGCCGGGTTCAAGATCATCGGTCAGCGATGGATTGCCCTGCGGGAAGAAGACGGTCGCGTCGGCATGCTCAGCATGCCCGGCATGGTTGAGCTGCCGATTCGCACTGAACCACTGGCTCCGTTCCGCCGTGCAGCGCAATACGTTGACCTGCTCGATACGTTTTTGGGCGCGCACCAGCACCACGCATTCTGCGATGCAGTGGTGCTGGTTGAAGGAGGACGCCGCGGCCCTGCCGCGCTCCAGCAGCTTGACCCTGAGGCGGCTGCGGGAGCGGTGAGACGCGGATGGCCCATTGCCGAGTTGCACCCGGTGCGCGTCCAGGGGTTAGCGTATCGGCTGTCCACACTCAGCCCGGTTTTCAGCTTGCAGCTTTCCCGGGATCCAGCCGATGCCCTGCGGCTGCTGTCAAATCTTCGTTATCAGCATATTTCCCGCTAAGGCAGGCCGCACTCCCGCGCTTCGCTGGAAAGCTCATCGTTCGTAAGTGCCGGTCAGGACGGCTTCCGCCAGGATGTGACCTTTCATGGCTTGCAGCAGTCCTTTTTTGTCCAGCCCGGGATCCGCCTGGATCGGGGTGTCGAGCGCGTACAGGCGGAAGTGGTAATGATGCACGCCATGCCCGCGCGGCGGCTCGGGGCCGTCGTAGCCGATGTCATCAAAGTCGGTTTTCCCCTGTGCGCCGATCGCGCCCCCGGGGACTGGTTTTTTGCTGACGCCTTCGGGCAGGCCACCGGCTTGCGGGTCGATCTTGTAAGCCACCCAATGGACAAACGGCTCAGCCGTCGGGGCATCCGGATCGTCGCAGATCAACGCCAGTTCCACCGTATTCTCGGGCAGGTCTGACCAGGTCAATGCCGGTGACAAATTAGCGCCATCCCGCGTGTGCTGGACGGGGATTCGTTCGCCATGCTTGAAAGCAGTGCTTGTCAGTTCCATCCTTAAACCTCCTGTTCCTGATGGATGAGATGAATCAAGACCCTCATCAGCATACTCCAAATCGCGAATGAAAGACCTGTTGAATGCAAGGCGGGGCTGTGACTGTGAGGGAAAATCGGATGTGAGGCGTTCTTCATTCATTTCCGCTGTCACTGGAAGCTCGCAAATGGTGTGACACGGATTTTCAACGCGTGCTCCTGCCAGAGGCGTACGGGTTACAAACCCGTGGCCCAACGCTATTGGCAGACTCTCCGGATGACGGTGGGCGTATGCAGTTATGGCTGTTCGATCTTGTCTGGAAACGTTTCGCGAAGTTTCTTCAGCTTGGGCACCGCCCATTGCTGAATGTAGGGGTGGGTCGGGTTCTGCCGGGCAAAATCCTGGTGATACCCTTCAGCCGGGTAAAACGCTTCCAGCGGTTCAAGAGTCGTCACGATCTTCTTTGGGGCGAAGACCTTCGCCTCTTCAAGCTGTCGGATGTAAGCTTCGGCGACGCGTTTCTGCTCGTCGTTTTCGTAGAAAATGGCTGAGCGGTACTGGTCGCCCCAATCCGGACCCTGACGATCCTTGGTGGTGGGGTCGTGGGTGGCGAAGAAGACACGCAACAACTGGCCGTAGGTGATCTTTGACGGATTGTAGGTGATCTGGATGGCTTCGGCGTGTTTGGTCTGGCCGCTGGAGACTTTTTCATAGGTGGCGTTTTCGGCGGTGTCACCGGCGTAGCCGGATTGGACATCCATGACGCCATTGAGCTGTTCAAAGACAGCTTCAACGCACCAGAAGCAGCCGCCGGCAAAAACAGCGGTGCGTTGCTGCTCTTCGCCTTCGGGAGCGGCGAGATCAACCGCAGGTTCGGGAAGATCGACGGCTGCGCGCAGCGGCCGCTCGCAGGACATGGCTGCCAGTCCAAGTAAAAACATGCTGAGGACTCCTGTAAGGGTTGATTGCATGGCGGTCATTCTTTCAGTGGCACACGATCATCCGCCTGTGATAGGTCGCCATTACACGGATTGGTAGCCCGTGCCACAATTCCGACTACACTCCGCATTCAGATGATAGGCCTGCCGATCGATGATGTACTGGAAAATGTGCTGGTGGAACTGCGACGGTCGCTGGCGCTGGTGCTGGTGGCGCCGCCGGGAGCGGGCAAGACCACGCGTGTGCCGCCGGCGATCCTGAAGTCCGGCCTGTTACCGGCGGATCATCCAAACATCGTGCTGCTTCAGCCGCGCCGCGTGGCGGCCCGGGCCGTGGCGATGCGCATTGCGGATGAAAACGGCTGGGAAGTAGGCGGCGAGGTCGGCTATCACGTTCGCTTTGATCGCAGGATCTCGCGCCAGACGCGCCTGCGCGTGCTGACCGAGGGGATTCTCACACGGCAGTTGCTGGATGACCCGCTGCTGGAGGGGGTCGGCTGTGTAATTCTCGATGAGTTCCACGAGCGCAGTCTCAACACTGATCTGGCAATCGCACTGCTGCGCGAAGTCCAGGAAGCCCGCGATGATTTCAAGCTTGTGGTCATGAGCGCAACGCTCCAGGCCGATCCGGTCGCCCGGTACCTGGGCGGCTGCCCGATCATCCACAGCAAAGGCCGGACCTTCCCGGTCGAGATTGAGCATCGCGCAGCCACCGGGGAGCCGCTGGAAGATCGTGTTGCCGCCGCGGTGGGTGATGTGGCCGATGACGGCGATACCCTTATCTTTCTGCCCGGCGTTGCCGAGATCAACCGCTGCATCGATGCACTGACCCCACTGGCGGATCGTGAAGGTCGCCTTCTTCTGCCGCTGCATGGTTCAATGCGTGTGGAAGATCAGGTGGCTGCCATCCGACCGGCGGATCGGCCCAAGATCATCTGCTCGACCAACATTGCCGAGACCTCGCTGACGATCGAAGGCGTAACCACCGTGGTCGACAGCGGCCTGGCCCGCGTGGCGCGGTATGACCCGCAGCGCGGGCTGGATCGCTTGGAACTGTCGCGCATCAGCCAGGCCTCGGCCACCCAGCGGGCCGGCCGCGCGGGACGCGTTCGACCGGGGCGATGCGTGCGTCTTTACTCAGCCAATGATTTTGCCGCCATGCAGCCGTTTGATACCCCGGAGATCGCGCGCGTCGACCTGGCGCAGACGGTGCTGGCGCTGCATGCGTGGGGCCGGCCCGATCCCCGCGATTTCGGCTGGTATGAAGCGCCGCCCGAACCAGCCATCGCTGCTGCGGAGCGACTCCTGGCCATGCTCGGAGCGCTCGACGATGAATCTGGCGGGCGCATCACCGAACTGGGGCGGCAGATTCTCGCTTTGCCGGTGCATCCCCGGCTGGCGCGCCTGCTGCTGGCCGCCGCCGAGGTCGGAATGCTCGACACCGGTGCAGCCATCGCCGCGCTGTTGTCCGAGAAAGACATCTTCATCCCGCAACGGGCTGACCACGATGCCATCGCAACGTCGCAGCAGCAGGGAGATTCTGATCTACTGGTACGATTGGACGCCTTGGAAAATCGGTTGCGCCGGGATCTGGATCGCACCGCCGTTCGGCAGGTGCTGCGCGCCAAGGAAGAACTGTTGCGAATCGCGGGAAGTCGTGGCACGGGCACCCCGCACGGGCGAAGTCCAAATGCACATTCAGAACGTCCGTGCCACCATCAGTTGCTCAAATTGCCACTGCTGGCGTATCCCGATCGGGTCTGCCGACGGCGGGGCGATTCGGAGACGGGTGTGATGGTAGGGGGTAGCGGGGTGCGAATTGCGCGGGAATCGGTCGTGCGCCAGGGAGCGTTCTTTGTCGCGCTCGACGCCCGCCAGGATGCGCGCAGTCAGCGCAGCGAGGCGCTGGTGCACATCGCCAGCCGTATCGAGGAAGCATGGCTGGAAGAGCTCTTTCCTCATGTTGTGCGCACCGAGCAGTCCGCCGAGTTTGATCCCCAGCGCCAGCGCGTGGTCGGGGTGATGCGCGTCTGGTATCGGGATCTGCTGCTGCGCGAGCAAAGCGGCATTGCCGTGGACGATGCAACAGCCGAAAAGGTGCTTGCCCGGGCGGTGCGCGAGCGGGCACGGGAGATTGTTGAGGCGGACCAGGCGGCTGAGCGGTTTCTGCGACGTACCGCCTTTTTGCGAAAGCATTTGCCGGAGGGCGGCTGGCCCATGTTCGATGACGAGCAGCTGGGCGAGTTGCTTGCCTCAGCTGCGGTCGGTCGGCGAAGTGTCGATGAGATTCGCCAGTCCGGGCTGGTGGGTTTGCTGCAATCCGCTATGCCTTACGCGCTTTTGCGACGGATGGATGCCGAAGCGCCGGAGACGATCACCGTTCCCAGCGGCAGCCGCATTCGTGTTGATTACGGCGCCGATCCGCCGGTTCTGGCGGTCCGATTGCAGGAAATGTTTGGGCAGGCGGAAACCCCGCGGTTGGCTGGCGGTCGGATTCCGTTGGTGTTGCACCTGCTGGGGCCGAATTTCCGGCCGGTGCAGATCACGACTGATTTGGCCAGCTTCTGGCAGAATACCTATCCGCAGGTTCGCAAGGATTTGCGATCTCGCTATCCCAAGCACGCCTGGCCGGAAGATCCTCTGACCGCACCCCCACAGGCCAAGGGGGGACGTCGCAGATAATGTGAGGGGCGGCGAGAAACTGGAACTTCCCTGCCTACAATCCCTCTTGTCCTGGCCAGCCGCCGGGTAGCTGGTCGTGTCGCTGGAGGGTGTCGTCCTTGACACATCCCTCAGCCGTCGCTGAAGATACCGCAGATCGTATGAGCCAAGCCATTGTACTACAGCATGTAGCGCATGAAGGGCCCGAACGGATTGTTCCGGTTCTGCGCGATTTCGGTATCCCGGTCCAGATACGTCGCCTGTATGCCGGCGACGAAGTGCCGACAGATCTCGACGAGATCCGCGCGCTGATTGTCCTGGGCGGTCCACAGCGATTGCCGGGTGATATCGAAACCACGCCGTTTCTGGCACAGGAAGTCGAATTGCTCAAGCGCATGGTCGAGTTGGATCGGCCGGTGCTGGGCATTTGTCTGGGTGCGCAACTGCTGGCCTTGGCTGCGGGGGCGAAGGTCTATCCCAATACAAAGCCCGGCCCGAACCCCGATGAACCGGGCGAGCCGTTGCCGGAACTGGGTTGGGGACCCGTGAAGTTCCCCTTCCCCGGCGGGACCGAGCCGATCGTTTTTGGGCTGTCCGACGGGGTGATGATGTTTCATTGGCATTATGACACGTTCGACCTGCCCAAGCTTCCGACGCCGGTGAATCCGCCGCCGGGACCGCCGCCACCGACAGGCAATGTGTTAATCAGCAGCACCGATGCCTGCCGCAACCAGGCGTTCCGGTTCAAGAATCGCTTGTTTGGATTCCAGTACCATTTCGAGTTCACCCCCGAGCACATCGAGGGCGTGCTGGAACATGCTTCGGAGGATGCCCGTAATCGCCTGGGCGCCGATGGGATTGCAGCCATCCGTGAACAGACCGCCAAGTATTATCCGCGTTACGCGCGATTGGGAGACCGTATCCTGAAGAACTTCGTGCAGTTCCTGAAGGTATATTGAGAGTGCGGTCGGCAGTTGACAGTCAGCCGGCGGCAGACCTTGCCGCTGCCTCCTGACCTCCGACCGCCGATTCCCCATCCCTATGTCCCGTATCCTCCAATATCTCCGTACCCTGCCCCAGCGGCAGATGGTTCGGCCTTGGGCACTGGCAGTGCCGATCCTGGTACTGCTGATCGCTGCGCCGCTGCTTCGGCCGCTGCGCCATCCCATGCCTGCGCAGATCTCGCGGGATGAGGTGACGCGCCTGGCGACCATCCAGGCGATTGTTGAACACGGCACGATCGATCTGGAGCGAGCCGGTGTGACGGTCACACCCTACGGATTTGCTGTGCAGGAGACGGATGGCATCCGTCAGCCGCCCATGCTGGCGGCGCTGTTGGCGCCGACATACTGGGTACTGCACCGCGCCGGAACGACCATGGATCAGAATCCTCACCTGGTCGCATACCTGCTGACCTTGCTGGGGGTGACGATTCCAGTGGCACTGGCTGCTGGGCTGGTCTACCGCATGGGGCGGCTGTTTGAACTGAAACGACATGTCCGCACCGCGCTGGCGGGGCTGGCGGTGTTTGGCAGCGGGTTGATCAGTTACGCGACCGTGCTCAATGCTCATGCGCCGGCTGCCACGCTGGTGCTGGCGGGGGCAGCCTGCCTGATCCATATTGCTGTGATCAGCCGCCGACCTTCGACCAACTATCTATGGCTGATTGCCAGCGGATTCTGCTTTTCGCTGGCTGCGATGATCGACCCGCCGGCAGTGATTTTCCTGATCCTGATGGCGTTTGTTGTTCTGGCGATGCGCTGGAAAGTCCAATGGCGCGCCATTGGCGTGGGGGCGTACATCATCGGGGCGACTATTCCGATTTCGATGCATGTGATGATGGCTGGCGAACTGGGGCCCTACTTTCTCCCGGCGAAGCTGCGCGGGGAGCAGGCGGTTGTGCCGGCTCAGCCGGTGGTGGACCTGGATGCGGAGTTTGTCCTCGAACCAGAACCCCAGGAGACACTGGGGGGCATCGTGCTGAGGGATGTTGGCAAGCTGATCGCCGCCTTGGCGGGCAGCCATGGCTTGCTTAGCCATTTTCCGATTTTGGCGCTGGGAATCTTCGGCATCGCCGCGGTGATGCAGCGCCACTGGACGGTCGCGACGAAAGTATTTGCGACGGCGACTGTCGGCGGGGCGGTGGTGATTATTGTCGGCTGTGTGATCTGGCTGGTCGACTGGAGCGATGCGATGTTCGCGGTGCGGTGGTTTATCGTCTTTACGCCGCTGTTGCTGTTCTGGGCGGGCGCGTGGATGCGACGCAGGCATCGACCGGTCAGTTGGGCGCTGGTCGGCGCGCTGGCGATTTTCAGCATCGGGGTATCCCTGATCGGCGCGACTAACCCGCTGCCGCGTAACGGTTACAGTGGTTACACCGCAGCCGGCGCGTTCCGAGCGCTCAAGGATACACCCACCACCGACACCGCTGGTCTGCTGGCTGAGCTGTCAAGGTGAGGGTGACATCGTGGCAGGCATCATTTGACGGGATGCTGTCAGCATCCGCCGACCAACCGCGCCACCAACGTTTTGGCACACGACCTGGGTTCCATTTTCACTGACCACCTTCAGTTCGATCCGGCGACGGATCTGGACGCCTTCCTGAAATCCGTCCCGGCGCGGTGGGTCGTCTACCTGATGAGTGATGGCGACGGCCAGCCGATTCAGCTTTTGTGTGTCAAGAATCTGCGTGCCAGCCTCAAGCGTCGGCTGGGCGGGGAGGAACCCATCGGTCCGACGCGAAAGGTCAATTATCGCGACGTCGTGCGGCGCGTGAGTTGGCGGCGCGTCGACAGTGTCTTTGAAGCCGACTGGCAATACTACGAAGCCGCCCGCGTGCTCTTTCCCGAGACCTATGGCGGCATGGGCGGCTTTCACAAGACGTGGTGGATCCACGTCAATCCGGAGACGACTTACCCGCGCTACACCCGCACCAATGATCCCACCGGCAGCACCGGTTTTTACTTCGGGCCGATCGAGGACAAACACGCCGCCGGCAAGCTGGTGCAGCACATCGAGTCGCTGTTTGATCTCTGCCGCGACTATCGCATCCTGACTCAATCCCCGCATGCCGGTCCCTGCGCCTGGAAGCAGATGGGCAAATGCGTCGGTCCGTGCGACGGGACGATCTCGCTGGAAGCCTATCGTCAGTTGATCGCCCACTCAGCCGAGGTGCTGTCAGATCCGAAATTAGCCATTCGGCAGGAGACTGCGCGAATGCAGGCTGCGGCCGGTGCGCTTGCGTTCGAGTCGGCTGCTGGGATCAAGCAGTTCATCGATCAACTGTCGCGCATGACCAAAGGGCCGGCGCGCCACCTGCGACCGCTGGAGCAGTTTCGCTACCTGTCAGCTCAACCGGGTCCCAGGGCGGGGCAGGTGAAGCTGTTCCTGATCCGGCCGGGTGAGATCACTGAAGTCGCCGGCATACTCAATCATGCCGGACAGGCCTCCGACCTGCTGCGGCATATCCTGCAACTTGATGCCGCCCCGCGGGCTCCGCTGGACGAAGCCGCCGCCGAGCGCATGAGCGTCGTTGCCGCCCACCTCTTCTCCGCCCGTCACCGGGGCATCTTCATCCACCTCGATGACCTGTCCGACCGCACGCTCGCCAAAGCCTATCGCGATTTGCTCAAACACAAATCAGCCGATGAATCGGACGAAGACGAAGGCGTGACGCGCGAGCTGGAGTCGCTGGGATGAGTGGCCTGTGGCGCGGGTGTCTCGCCCGCGATTCTGAACAAAAACGCAAGCGAGACGCCCGCGCCACATTACCCCACACTGCGGCTCGTCTCCGCGATGAACTGTTCTACACCGCGAAGCGCATCGGGATCGTTCATCTGGCGGGGCGGGTGTTTCATCGTCCAGGCGCTGATGGCGTCGACCGGGCCGGCCAGGCCGGCGTCGCGGGCCAGCCGGCAGCAGCGGACAGCATCCACCACCACGCCGCCGCTGTTGGGCGAATCTTCCACACTCAGCCGCAGTTCCACATTGAGCGGCACACCCCCGAACCCGCGCGCGTCAATCCGCAGGAAGCAGACCTTGTTGTCTTTCTGGAAGGGGATGTAATCGGAGGGGCCGATGTGGATCCGGTCCGCTTCCAGCGGGACATCAAGCTGTGACTGGACGGCGTCGGTCTTGCTGATGCGCTTGCTCGACAGACGGGAGTGGTCGAGCATGTTGAGGAAATCCGTGTTGCCGGCGGTATTGAGCTGGTAGGTGCTGTCGATGACCGCGCCGCGCTGATCCATCAGCCGTGCCAGGGCGCGGTGGACGATGGTCGCGCCCACCTGAGCCTTGATATCGTCACCGACGATTGGAATCCTGGCATCGCAGAAGCGATCCGCCCACTGCGGATCAGAGGCGATGAAGACAGGGATGCAGTTGACGAGGCTGACACCGGCTTCGAGGCAGGCGGCGGCGTAATGTTCGGTTGCCTGCTGGGCGCCCACGGGGAGGTAGTTGATGAGGATTTCGGCGCCCGAGTCGCGCAGCACCCGGGCGACATCGACCGGAGGAGCATCGGTAGGGTCAAACCGGCGGTCGGCTGG
This sequence comes from uncultured Tepidisphaeraceae bacterium, assembly GCA_964606625.1. Taxonomy (GTDB): domain Bacteria; phylum Planctomycetota; class Phycisphaerae; order Tepidisphaerales; family Tepidisphaeraceae; genus CALEKX01. Next base: position 13,451 of record CAZSJB010000001.1, read on the forward strand.
GTAGTGGGCCATGTGCTTTGGCACACCATCCAGGAGGGGGCCTGGCTGAACGATCACGTCGGAAGGGGGCAGGTCGGGATGGAAAACCTGGGTGTTATTGGGTGGCGCGAAGACGGCCCGGTGGATCGGCTGGCCGACCTTGCGGCGGTCGATGTCGAAGGCGGCGACGATTTCCAGGTCGTCAATTCCGTAGGGACCGATATACGGATGGGCCAGACCGACCAGCGGTTCACCCACCTGTGCCAATTTTGTGTAATAGGCGATTCCCTGCACCAGCGCACTGGCACAATTCCCCACGCCGACGATAGCAATGCGTATGCGAGACATAGTCCGGCATTGTAAGTCAGCGAGGCAATAATGTTGACCGGTTAGGCAGGCGCATGAGATTTCGATGAGATATACGGCATGTGCCTGTTTTGACAGTGCAGCCCATTTTGTCTTCTTGCCTGGGAAGGCATGTTTCTGCGCGGAATCTGGGGCACTGTAGCGCAAATACTGCCGACACAATCACTTCAGGGAGTTTAATTTGGCAGATGCGCCGTTCAATACGATAATTGCGCGTGCATGAGTATTCTTCTGGTCGGATATCGTGGAAGCGGAAAAAGTACAATCGGCAGAAAACTTGCGGATCGCCTGTGGCAGCGGTTTGTCGACACCGATGACATGATAGTTCGGCGAGCCGGGAAGTCGATCCGCGACATCTTTGAGCAGGAGGGTGAAGCTGCCTTCCGTGAAATCGAACACCAGGTGCTGCATGAGGCGCTGCTGCTAGAAGATCAGGTCATTGCGCTGGGGGGCGGGGCGATTTTGCGGGCAGACAATCGCCAGGCCATCAAGGAATCAGCGCACCGCGTGATCTATCTCAAGTGTGATCCAGAGGTTCTGGCGCAGCGGATCGCCGCCGATCCCAACACCGCCGCCAGCCGGCCCGCGCTTACCCCTGGACGCACCAGTGCGGAGGAAGTTGCCGAGATCCTCGCGCAGCGTGAGCCGCTGTATCGCGAGGTCATGCATGCCGAGCTCGACGTCACCAATCTCAGCCCCGCGGATGCCGTGGTCTACATCGTCCGCATGCTCTGAAGCGGGCTAGCCCGACCGGCCAAAGACTTCAGCAACATCCTGAGCGTTTCATGGTATAAAAGATCGCTTGGGAGGCTGCATGCGCCGACTCATCACGATCCTGATGGCCGTTGTGTTCGGGTTGACCCCCGGTTACGTCGCGGCGGAGTTTGAAAATCCCAAGGCCCACATTCCCCCCAAGGCCAAACCCCAGCGCCGCAGTGCCGGTGAAGGCTTCCCACCGCTGCCGTTGCCGGCGACCCCTTTGCGCCGATCCGAAAAGAAACGCGAGCCCTCCCCGCCGGCACTGGTGGGGAGCATCACCTTCTCGGAGATCACCCAGAAGCAAAGCGGGTTTGAGTGGCCGACAACCATCATCGACATCGAAAAATGGGTCGAGTGGACCAATGCCCAGCTCGGCCAGAAGTATCGCTTCGTCGGCACGGACTTTTCGAAGTTCAGCTACGATCCGACCGAGCTGCCGATCCTGTATTTCACCGGCTGGCGGCCATTGCCGCAGTTCGATGAAGGCACGATCCAGAAGCTCCGCCGCTATCTGCTGGATGGCGGCACATGGGTGATCCACAGCAACTGTGGCCGGCCGGAGTTCAACGAATCGCTCCGCCGTGAGCTGCGGCGCATCTTCCCCGATCGGGAGCTGGCAGCCATCCCGACCGATCACCCGATCTACTCCGCCTTCTACACCATCACGCAGATGAAGGTGCGCGAAGGCTCCAAGCCGTGGAAGACGATCCCGCCGTATCTCGAGACGATCAACATCGGTACGCGCGCAGCCGTCATCTTCTCGCCGATCGACCTGTCCTGCGGCTGGGATGCCGACGCCAACCCCATCGAGGGTGGCATCCTCTATGACCAGCAGGATGCGCTGAAACTCGGCAGCAACATCGTCACCTACGTGCTGGCCGAGTATCAGTACGCGCGCTTCTTCGATCACCAGAAGGTGTACCACCAAGCCGACGACGCTACGCGCGACCAGCTTGTGCTCGGTCAGATCGTCCACAATGGTGACTGGGACGCCACGCCGCACGGTCTGCCCAACCTACTCAAGCACATCGACCAGAGCACGACGCTGCATGTGCAGTTCAAGCGCATCCCGGTCGATCCGGCCACAGCCGACATCTACAGCTTCCCGATCCTGTTCATGAGCGGCCAGCGCGATTTCGCCTTCAGCGACGAGACGCGCCGGCGCCTGCGCGAGTACCTCGATCATGGTGGCGTGCTTTTCGTGGACTGCGTCATCGGCAACAGCGAATTTGACGCCGCCTTTCGCCGCGAGATTGCAAAGCTCTATCCCGATCGCGAGCTCAAGCCGCTGCCAGCCGATCATCCGATCTACACCTTCGTCTACGACACCCGTCGCATCGAACTTGCACCGCTGGCTCGCCAGCTATTTCCCCAGGTCGACCGCCCACAGCTTCATGCCATCGAGGTGGACGGTCTGCTGCCGGTGATCTATTCGCGCCTGAGCCTCAGTGCTGGCTGGGAACAGCTTCCTCGTGCCTACAACGTCGGTTATGCCGATACGGATGCGATCAAGCTTGGCGTGAACGTGCTGATGTATGCGATCACGCACTGATGGCGCGAGCCTCCTCCGCTTATGGAGTGCTTTCTTCGTCATGCCTTCACCCGCCAGTGTTACATGCCCGGCGGATTCAAGGCTTGAAACGAGTGGTTGTCCGTATCACACTGGGCGCACCTGCCCTGGAGAACATCGTTGCCGGTTGGTACGGGCACACCCATTGGGCAGGCATTGGAGGAAGCATCATGACGCAACTGCTGATCTCAGCCGTTGATCCGGATCGGCCGGGCATCGTGGGGGAACTGACGGGCAAACTGCATGATGCCGGCGGGAATCTGCTGGACTCGCGCATGGTCAACCTGCGTGGGCAGTTTGCGATCATGCTGCTGGTCGAAGTCCCAGCCGATGGGGCGGAGCGCCTCTCGGCTGACCTGCCCCAGGTGGGGCGGGCGATGGGACTTCAGCTTACCGTCCAGCCGGCTGCCCAGCAGGCGCCGGCGGTCGAGGGGATGCGCTACCGGCTGAAGACCTATTCGCTGGATCAGCCGGGGATCATTGCCCGCCTGTCGCGGACACTGCGGGAGCATGGCGTGAATATCGAGGAACTGGCGGCGCGGCAGGAGTCGGCTCCGTTTGCGGGGGATCCGCTGTTCATCGCGGAGCTGCGTCTGACGGTTCCCAAAACCGTCCCGCTGCGCAAGCTCCGAGAGCAACTCGAACTGCTGTGCACCGAAATGAACTGCGACATGGATCTGGATCCAGCCTGACAAGAGGGGGTACGAACCCGAAAAAATACTTGACAAAAGTCACTTGTTCGGATATGATTAGGGGGTGGAAAATCCGCGCGCCGGCAGCGTTCGCCACCGGCCGAGTTGATCCTCGTCTTCTTGGAGGGCTCCGCCATGACGCCCGTTCGCGCCCCTTTTCGAACCTGCCCACGTCTTTCTCCATCTCCTCATTCGAACCCAAACGAACCCAAACGAACCCACCAAAACTGCATTTTGGGCGCAAAAACGCGGATGGGGCTCCTGGAAGATTGCAAAACGAACCCAATGATCCCAAGGAGCGGCGGGTGCAGATTCGCCGTCTGCACACCCAGGGCGATGCGCTACAATCGGCAGGGAGGTTGTTGAAGCATGGTGTTGAAAGCGATCAATCCAGCGACCGAAGCGCTGATCCGTGAATACCCGGAGCACACCGATGCCGAGGTGGAAAAGCGGCTGACCGCCACGCGGGCGGCGGCGCTGACTTGGCGGGATGTCAGCATGGACGAGCGGGCGGCCCTGATGCGTCGACTGGGCGAGCAGTTACGCAAGCAGCGAGATGCACTGGCGGCGTTGATGGTGGCCGAGATGGGCAAGCCGATTGCCTCGGCTGAGAGCGAGGTCGACAAGTGCGCGCTTTGCTGCGATTACTTCGCCCAGAACGCAGCCGTCATGCTGGCGCCGCAGCATCGTGTCGTCGATGCGGACGAAAGCTACGTCCGATTCGATCCGCTGGGGGTGGTGCTGGCGATCATGCCGTGGAACTTTCCGATCTGGCAGGTAATCCGGTTTGCTGCCCCCAATCTGATGGCGGGCAATGTCGGGGTGCTCAAGCATGCGCCGAACGTGCCGGGAACTGCGCTGGCGATCGAAAAGCTGTTTGCCGATGCGGGATTCCCAACCGGTGTCTTCTCGGCGCTGCTGATTGCCAACGAGCGGGCGCAGGGGGTGATCGAGCATCCGGCTGTGGCGGCTGTGACCTTGACCGGCAGCGTGAAGGCAGGAGGCATCGTTGCGGGGCAGGCGGGGGCGATGCGGAAAAAGACGGTGCTGGAACTGGGGGGATCGGATCCGTTCATCGTGCTGGCGGATGCGGACTTGGAGGCGGCGGCTGCCACCGCAGCCAAGTCGCGCTGCCTCAACTCCGGCCAGAGCTGCATCGCCGCCAAGCGGTTCATCGTGGAGGCAGCCATTGCCGACGCCTTTGTCGAGGCTTTGGTGGCCCAGATGAACGCGATGAAAACCGGGGACCCGACCGACCGCCAGACCGACATCGGTCCGCTGGCCCGGGCGGATCTGCGCGACACGCTGGAAGGGCAGGTGGCCGATTCGATCCGGGCCGGGGCGAAACTCCTGGCGGGCGGGAAGCGCGTTGGCGAGCGCGGGTTCTTTTATGCGCCGACAGTTCTAGGGGAGGTTACGCCGGGCATGCGGGCGTTTGATGAGGAGACGTTCGGGCCGGTGGCGGCGGTGGTGCGGGCGCGCGATGCCAGGCATGCGGTGGAATTGGCGAACCGGTCGCACTACGGGCTGGGCGCGAACATCTGGACGCGGGATCTGGCGCGTGCCAAAGCGCTGGCGGAGAAGATCGAATCTGGCTGCATTTTCATCAATGACTTTGTAAAAAGCGATCCGGCGCTACCGTTTGGGGGCATAAAGGACAGTGGCTATGGGCGGGAACTGGGGGATTTCGGGATTCGAGAGTTCGTGAACATCAAGACCGTCGTGGTGAAATCCAGCGATCCGTAAGCGTGGATTCATCGGGGATACTCGCGTTATGTCTTGTTGCTATAGGGGATTAGCGTTTGTCTGTTTTTTCGGGAAACAACGTGATTGGTTCTGGCATTTCTTGCTCGCTGGACTTTTGCAAGATTTATGGTTGGAATAACGTAATCTGGGTAACATAAGCGATTCGGGCAATCGTTGCCGAATATACAGGGCTTTACCCAGGTGATGACCTGATTTTCATAGAAACTGGGCTATTGCGATGCACGATCAACCTCCTTCCTCACCGCCGCCGGAATCAGCAGGCCGATTGAGCTACAAGTACCAGCGGCTTCGTGAACGGATTCGTCGAGCCATCATGACTGGCGAACTGACGGGCAAGCTGCCCGGGGAGCGCCAGTTGGCAGAGCAGTTCAACGTCAATGCCAAGACGCTGTCCAAGGCCTTGACCGACCTGGCAGCCGAAGGCCTGCTTGAACGCACCATCGGCCGTGGCACCTTTGTGCGGGGGACGCAACAACCCACAGCTCTGCGCGAGCGATGGATGATCATCGACAACCCGCAGACGCCCTCTATCCTCGCCCGCCAGCTTGCCAACTCGGGAGTGGAGACCCAGGTTATTTCCGATGTCTCGACCCTGCGCCCCAGCTTCCTGAATCAGTTTACCGCTGTCATCGACCTGACGGACAACACCCCCGAGTCCTTTTTGCGCGATCTGGTCGTTCGTAACCTGCAAGTGGTGGTCGCCGGCCGCGAACCCGCGGGGCTGTCCATCAACTGTGTCGCCATCGACACGATGCTTGGCGCCTCCTGCGCCGGGCGCGACCTGATGACAGCCGGCCATCGCATGCTGGCCGCTATCGATAAAAACGGCAGCCAGCATGTTCTGTACGCGCTTAACAAAACGGCTGAGCGGTTTGGCGGTAATGTGAGTGTCATCCGCATTGCCGACGATGAGCTGGAATTGGCGCTGGAGCGTGGCGTTACGGGGATTGTCTGCGATGGTGTGACTTGCGGGCGACGGGTGATGCATAACCTCGCCAAGATGGGGATCTCGGTTCCCGGGCAGGTTTCGGTGATGGCCATCGGCTGTGTGGATGAAGTTCCGCCGTGCAGCGGGTATTTCATCCATGCCGGCGAAATGGCGGAGTCGGTGATCTCGCTGCTGCGCAGTGGTGCGCGGCGTCCGACGACGCTGTGGCTGGCAGGTCGGCGGACCGATGTGGGCACCACTGCCACCGCAGCCCTGCCGGTGGGGGATGGGCAGGTCGTTGGCCTGTCTAAAATGGCGATGTAATCATAGGGGAACAGCAGGTAACAGCACTGCAAACCTCCATCCGCTGCTGCTGGCAGGATCTTGCCTGTCGATCTTTTCTATCCAGATGCTCGCCAGCGATGCCGATCGTCGCTACTCTGTAGCTCATGTCATGGGCGTGGGTGGTTGTCTGTATCGGAATCGCGCTGATCGGCGTAACCAAGAGTGGCTTCGGAGCCGGGGTGGGGCTGCTCAATGTCCCGATGATCGTTCTGGCGATGAAGTACACCGATCGCGGGTCGCAGGCGGCGCTTGGACTGATGCTGCCGCTATTGATCCTGGGGGATCTGATTGCCATCTGGCAGTATCGACGAATGTTCCTGCCGCACCGCGCCGGTCAGAGGCAAGTCCTGCCTCAGCCGGAAGTGGGGGAACCGCCTTCTCATGGACCGGCCACCGAGGAACCTGCGCATCCCGTCGAGGTGACGCACACCGGTCCTCAACTGATCAAAGCCCTCATTCCCGGTACGGTCCTGGGAGTGGTACTGGGTGGATTGCTGCTGTGGTGGTTTCACCAGTACGAGCAACTGGTCGGAGCCCTCATCCGCCTGGAGATCGGATTCGAATGCATTATTCTCGTCGGGCTGCACTGGTGGCGGCAGGCGAGAGGGATGCAGACACATCTCATGCCCGAGCCCTGGCGAAGCTGGCTGACTGGCGCGTTCGCTGGAGTCAGCAGCACGCTCGCCCACGCAGCCGGGCCGATCATTGCGATGTACCTGCTGCCGTTGAAGCTCGAGCGCCAGTTGTTCGTGGGAACCTGTGCGCTCTACTTCTTCCTGCTGAATACCGCCAAGCTACCCGCGTACTACGCCAGCGGAATGTTTGCCGATGCGGAGCTGCCGTTCACGATCCAGTTCGCGCCGCTGGTGATCGGCGGAGCTTTGTTGGGGTGGTGGGTGTTGCGACGCCTCAGTGACAAGCTGTTTTCGATGATCGTGTACGCCGTCACCTTCATGCTCGGCTGGTACCTGCTGGTCGAGGGTATTATGCAACTCGCGCGACAGCTCGGATAAATCCGCTGCCGTACTCATTTCCAACTAGGAGGATCGATGTTCTGGCGAAAGAAGAGCATCCCATGTGCCGGCGCGGCGTATCTGTCCTGAATGGCAAACTCTTTTTGACGTCTGCGCTATCCTGCCCGACCGGCGCATGGTAAACCTGAAGGCATCATGAGCAACGCAATTGTTCCCACAGCCATCGTTACGGGGGCGTCACGCGGCATTGGCCGCGGCATCGCATTGGCCCTTGCGCGCGAGAAGTTCAACGTTGTCATCAACTATGCCGCCAACGCCACAGCAGCCGAAGAGGTGCGCCAGCAAATCGAATCGCTCGGCGCCCGCGGACATATCGTGCAAGCCGACATTTCCGTGGCAGCTGATCGCCAGAAGCTGGTGAACCAGACCCTCGGTACCTTTGGCCGCATCGATCTGCTGGTGAACAACGCAGGCGTTGCCCCGAATGTGCGGGCTGACTTGCTGGAAGCCGGCGAAGAATCATTCGACCGGCTGGTGAATATCAACCTCAAAGGGCCGTATTTCCTGACGCAGCTTGTGGCAAAGCAGATGATGCAGCAGGCGGCTGCCAGCAATCAGACCAGTGCAGACAGCGATGGACTGTTGATGCCCAAGATCATCACAATCTCGTCCATCAGTGCGTATACCGCCAGCGTGAACCGTGGCGACTACTGCATCACGAAGGCGGGATTGTCGATGATGACGCAGTTATTTGCCGCACGGTTGGCTGAGCATGGAATCGGTGTTTATGAGATTCGGCCGGGCATCATTGAGACGGATATGACCGGCCCCGTCAAAGCCCGATACGACAAGCTGATCCTCGAAGATGGGATCACCCCCATTCGCCGCTGGGGCAAGCCTGAAGATGTCGCCAATGCGGTTATCGCTATCGCCAAGGGATATCTGCGCTTCAGTACCGGTGAAGTGATCAATGTCGATGGTGGGTTCCACATGCGGACGCTGTAGGGGCTCTCGCCGAGAGGGCGGGTTTTGCAGTCGCCGTGTCGGGGGCAAGTGGCTAGGATCCATGGGTATGCGACGGTGCTATCTTTGGGCCCTGGTGATTTGCCTGGGAATTGCCTTGCCGGCGGCGGCTGTCCCGCGCGAAGCGAGGCTGCCGCTGCGGAACGGCGTCCTGCATACTGATGACTTGATCCATCTGATGACCGATCAGTTCGGGCTTCGTGCATTTAATTGCCCGATCAAGGGTCAGATCAACCTGACGGGCATGCGCGGCAGCCTGCTGATACGGGCATTGGATCAGAGCCTGGGCGAGGGATTTGACCTGCGCGTGGAGGATGCCACACTGATAGTGCGCGTGGATCCTGCGAAGCTGCCTACGTCCATCGATGAGGCTAAGGCCGCCGCCCGCATTTTCACAGCTACCGCTGCCCCACAAGCAACAGCCGAACAGCAAGCACTGTATGGTCTGCGGTTGCCTGCCGATCTGGATCCAGCCAAACCCCTGGTGGTTCTCATCCATGGTTTGGACAGCAGCAAAGGTAACTGGCAGCCGATCGCCAATCTGCTGCAAGCGGAGGGGCATCAGGTTGCCTGGTTCACGTTTCCCAGCGATCAACCCATTGCTGATTCAGCCAATCTGCTTTCGCAGCATCTGGAAGCGACGGCTGAGATCCATCCGACGATATCACTCAATCTGCTGGCGTTTTCGATGGGATCGCTGGTGGCGCGGGCGGCGATCGAGTCGCCGGACTTCAAGGGCAATGTCGAGCGGCTGATCATGATTGCGCCGCCGAATCATGGATCGGACTGGGCACGCTATCGGCTGCTACTTGAAGTACACGAGCACTACCACCTGGCCAGGGCGCATGAGCAATGGCACTGGACGTGGATGATTACCGACGGCTTGGGTGAAGCCGGCCGTGATCTCAAGCCCGGCTCATCGTTCATACAGCAACTCAATGGATATAAGCGGCGTGATGGAGTGGCGTATACAATCATTGCAGGCAATCAGCATTCGTTTCGGCGGATCACAGCCAATTGCATCGCTGCTCCTTTGCAATGGACGCCAGCAAGCGCAGAACAGTGGTGGGGAATTCGTCAGACGCGATTGTGGCTGGAGGAGTGGTCGCAGCGGATTCGCAACGCGCCGGACTCCAGTGATGGTCCGGTGAAACTGCACTCAGCCAACCTGGAGGGAGTTGAGGATTTTGTGGTGTTACCGGTTGACCACAATGGTCTGTATCAACCGGTGGGGGAGGACCTGCCAGCAGCCTGGCCGGTTATCCGGGACCGTCTGGGTACACATTGAGATGGCGGGATGAAGAACGGCATTTCCTGTTTTGCCGTCACTTCCACTGCGATGTTTCACCTCTTTCAACGTGCGTGAAAATTGTTCGTTCCTGTTGGTTGGTTGTATACTTTCAGTAATCTCTGAAAGGACAGGAGCAACGAATGACTCAGATGCTTGAAAAATCCACCGGTGGCAAAGCCAAGCCCGATGTCACCCAGCAGTTGCGACATGCCCAGGATACCTTCATTCGCCGATGGGGCGAGATGGGCCAGACCTGGGGCATCAATCGGACCATGGCGGAAATCCATGCTCTTCTGTACATCACCGCCCAGCCACTGTGTACCGACGACGTGATGGAGCGCCTGCACATCTCTCGCGGCAATGCCAGCATGAGCTTGCGCGCCCTGTGCGACTGGGGCATCATCCGCCGCATGCACAAGCGAGGCGAGCGGCGCGAATACTTTGAAAGCCTTTCTGATGTCTGGGAAATTTTCTCGATCATCGCCTCGGAGCGCAAGCGCCGCGAAATGGATCCTGTGCTTGAAACGATCAAGCAGTGTCAGAAAATGCTGGATGAATCCGAGATCGGAAAAGTGGCCGCCCGTCAGCCGGAAATCCAGGCCACCCGCGAACGTCTCGCCGGAATGCAGGAGTTTGTCGAGGTAACCAACAAGATCTTCCAGCAGTTCGTCAGCAATGCCAAATCCGGTTTGAACCGCATCGTACGGGTGCTGCTCAAAGCCCTGTGAGCACCATTTTGCTACCGATGGCACGTGTCACTGGCCCGCTGGGCCAGCTAGGTGAAGGGCCTGCTTGCCGCAGCCAAAACATCGATATTGATTGCCCCGCCATTGGTGGCAAAATTGGATCCTCTATTCATCGGAGTTCCAGTTGTGGCGAACTTGCCGTGTACGGCTGAATCTGGATCATTCGCCTGAATCCAATGGATAAACAATACCTCGTACAGAAGTTCGCCAAGCTCCGCCTGGGCCACTATCACATCATTGGCTACAGTGTTGCCGGTGAGGAGACATGCATTCAGGTGCCTGAGCTGGATGTCTGCTTCGACATCGGCCGCTGTCCCTATTACGCCCTGACCAGCGATATCATCTGCATCACCCACGGCCACATGGATCACCTGGCGGGGATCGCCTATTACCTCAGCCAGCGGCACTTCCAGGGAATGAAACCCGGCAAGGTGCTGGTGCCGCGCGAACTGTACCGCAGTGTGGATTGCCTGCTGAAGTGCTGGCGCGAGGTCGAGCGACAGGGAACACCTTATGAACTGATCCCGATGTCGGCCGATGAGGTGTACGAGGTACGCAAGGATTTTGTCATCCGTGCGGTCCAGACGCATCACGGCCAGGCGAGCCTTGGATATGTGCTCGTCAGCGTGCGCGAAAAACTCAAACCGGAGTATCACGGGATCGATGGGACGGAGTTGGCGCGCATGAAGAAAGAGGGGGTGGAGATTCAGTATCGGCTGGAGGTGCCGCTGGTTGCAGGGTTGGGGGATACTTCCATGGGGCCGGTTTTCGATCATCCGGATGTGCAAAATGCACAGATCCTTCTTACAGAATGCACGTTCTTTGATCCCGCGCACAAAAGCCGCGCCAAAGCGGGCAAGCACTTGCACGTGGATCAGCTTGTGCAGTTGCTGCCGAAGCTGAACAACGAGCATGTCGTGGTGACGCACGTCTCGCGGCGCACCGGGGTGGGCCGGGCAATGCGGCTGCTGAAGCGGCGCGTGGATGCGGAGCAATGGAAGCGCATTCATTTCCTGATGGATTTGCAGGATGCGGTCAGTGCTGGGGAAGTTGAGGACGCCGGGCCCCAACCTACGGAAGAACCTGAACCCTCCGCGCGAAAGAATGGTGAAACCCGCTGACGAGCTCATTTCCTCCAGGATGGATTGCCCGACGTGATCGGGACGGATCTGAGGGAAGGGCAGATCACAGCCACGGAAGTGCTCAACGCTGGTGGATCCCGATGCTGAGAAATATCTGCTTCAACTGATGCCAGCATCCGCGGCACTGATGGGGCTTATTGCCCTGAGAAGCCTTTGGGGCACCGCCGTATCTGAAGGGATGCAGTATGTCGCCACCTTTGGAGTTGTTTTCATAGTGCGGGGATTGCTCCGCAGCGCTGGGCGTGGGTTCTCCTGCGTAGCACAATGCGCGCACAAGACACAGGTCGCGCATTCCCCATCTAATGCTGGAACTTGGTCGCCTTGTATGAGTTGTGGCAAGCGAAAGAGCGTCCAGGAAGGATTGCTTACGGGACGGGGATCACACGGGTTACTTCAGGCACCTTCTCGCGCAAGTTACGCTCGATGCCCATCTGAAGTGTCATGGTGCTGCTGGGACATCCGTGACAGGCGCCGTGGAAGCGGATCTGCACCTCACCATCGGGCAGGACATTGACCAGCTCGATATCGCCGCCATCCGCTTGGACGGCAGGGCGGATCAGATTGATCACGTCCTGGACACGTTCCCGCACAGAGGGGGTTGCTTGTTCGGCTGTCGATGCCATGGAGAAACCTCATTTGCGGGGGCAAGCCATCCGCTTCATGCCCCTTATTCGAGTCAGCCGGATTATAGGCCCTTTCTCGCTAAAGGACAAATCCGACGGACAGCTATTGCAATCCAAAAGCAGACAGCGTCAAAACGCCGGCTGAGGCCCGCATGTCCGCAATTACCTCGCAAAATCCGACAGCCATCGCCGGTGTGATCGTCGCATAAACATTACATTTACATATCCATGATGGGTGTGGCTGTAGCGCGATAGCCACCTTCCCGAATCAGACCTTGCGAGGAGTGGCCCATCCCGATAAATCAGCAGCCGATGGAGATGATTCGGATTCAGCGTACCTCTGTTGAGCAGATCCTTCCCCTGAGGCATCGGATCCTCCGAGCGGGTCTGCCGTTTGAGGCAGCCAGGTTGGAAGGGGATACTGCTCCGAGCACCATTCATCTGGCGGCCCTGGCCGGGGAACGCGTCGTGGGCTGTGTCAGTTTGATGCCTCGGGAATACAAAGGTCAGCCTGCGTGGCAGGTCAGGGGGATGGCGATTGATGAGCAGTGGCAAAGACGCGGGATTGGCCGTGAGCTTCTGAGCCAGGCCCGGTCGCATCTGCCTTCTGGACAGCCGATCCGGATGTGGTGCAATGCCCGTGTGTCTGCGGTACCTTTTTACCAGCGCCAAGGGTGGTGGATTGATTCTGAACCGTTTGAAGTTCCCACTGCCGGTCCCCACGTGAAAATGCGTCTTGATCTGCCTTGACGGCTTGCGGTTTACCCATGATCGTGGATAGTGATTCCCCGATCGAACAGGAGGCCTTGTGATCCGCTCCATGTTTTCTCAACATGCCTTCTGCCTGATTCTCAGCCTCCTGCTGGGGGGCTTGGGTGGGGTTGTTGCTCTTGCTCAACCCACCACCCAGCCATCATCCCAGCCTGATACCCAGCCGACAGATCCTTGGCGGGCGGAACTCGATGCCCTTGATCAGCCCATTGATCTGCCCTCGCCGCGCGTCGCCGATTCCCACAGCTTCACCCGCCACATCAGTGCGGATGTGCCTCGGTCGCTGATCACCCTCAACGCAATCCACTTGCCCAATGGCCGCAGCAACGGATTTAGCGCTGATTTTGATGGCTCAGCTGGAGAATACGCGGCATACCTGATGAGCCTTCCCATCGACCAACTGTTCGAATGCACCGATGATCAAAGAGCTGTCGAACTCGCATCCCGCCTTGCGGGCGGCAAGATGCGGTTTGGGGCATCACGAGTGGTTCCTGAGATACCGGACCTGTCTCTCCTTCCCGACTGGCTACTCCCCCTGCCCAAGCCCGATTTCCGGGCTGTGGTCGCGCGGGAGTTCCAGCTCACTGCCCAGCGGCTTGATGATGCCGGCAATTTCTCCGGAATTGTGGTCGTTAATGCCGATCGCGAAGCCTGTGTCTCCCTTTCCGATCGTCTGCGCGATATCGCGCCTCACTGGATTATTACTCCCGGGGATTTTGACGGGTCCACGCTTCAGCTTTCCGGTGAAAGTCTGTTCAGCCATCTGGCGGTCCAGCAGGTGCATGACTGGAACGGTCACCGATTTGAAATGCCGCTGTGGGGCGTCTCCCTGATCGACCGCCTGCGCAGCTATCACCCGCATAAGCAAACTTGGGCGATCATCGACAACCATGAACACAAGCTCAGCCGAGAAGTGCTGCATCGCGCCTACGCGATGGCATTAACCCGCGGGATCGACGCCATCGGCATCAACTGGCTGCCACTGCCGGGCGATGGGGAGGCCGCCAAACGGGTTACCGACCTCCAGGAGATTCATCAATGGACACATCGCCTCGGCGGTGTTTACGGCATCACCGAGCCGATTCCATCAGTCGGAATCCTCTATGTGCATCAGCAGGCCCTGCGCAAACCCCAGCATTTGGGCATGACGTACGAGGCGATGGCGCTCTGTCATGCGGCGGGCTTCCCCTCGCGCATCATTACCCCGGAGGAGCTCAGACGCGGCTTGCCCGAAGCGATGAAAGCGGTGCTGCTGGTCGGGCTGGATCGCGTTGAGGAGGAGTGGGTCTGGTTTCATGACCTGGAAGACTCCTTGCGGGCTTATGCCGATCGCGGTGGACGGTTTGTGATTGATGAACCATCGGTGGCGCCGGTTCCCGCGATCAAGCCGGGCTTGACCATGCACGCTTGGTTTGAGCAACCTGTTCCCGATGCCCTGCAGAGGTTGCTTGAGCGCAATCAAAAGAACATCAGCCATCTTCGCGAAGCCCTTGCAGATATTGCACGACCAATCGCCTACAGCGACGACCCGTTGCTTTGGGTCATTCCCACGCTCGCAGGCAACGTGGAATATGTGACAGTGGTAAATGCCCAGACAGAGGCAGGGGAGGACGGCAGGCAAATCGTTCCTCCGCGTACCAGCCAGATCGAGTGGACTTCGTCTCGTCCCGTCTACGATGTGCGCACGCGCCGCAAGCTCTCGGCTGAGGAAGCCCGTACCGTTGATCTGACCACGGAACCATTTCGGCTGTATGCGCTTCCTCCCGTCGAGCCGCCATCGCCGTCCATCCATGTCGAAGTGGATGAAAAGGGGTGCTTCATTGCCCGCGTCACCAGTGGCGAAGTGCAGGGGCTGCCCATTGAAGTCACGATCTCACGCCAAGGATTGTCTGAGACGATCTACCGTGTTACCGGGGAATCGTTCCGCTTGCCGCTGCAGATCTATGATGAACCCGGGGAATACGACATCGCGGTGACGGAACTGGTGACGGGGCAAAGTGAAAATACCCGCGTGGTGGTTCCAGCCAATGCGCCGCCTCCGCCGGCAGCAGGCCCCGGCCACCTGTCCTACTTTGCCGGACGTAAGTCGGAACCGCTGGTGATAGCGCTGACCGATGCTCAACTGGAGGACGCCGAGATTGTCCATCTTGCCGCGCGACTGGCAGCTCATTTCCGCTCCCTGGGCCGAGCGGTGAGCGTTGCACCGATATCACCCCATGCGGAAAACGGGGTGGTATTGTCCTCCCAACCAGCCAGAACCACTGCTCGCCCGCGTTGGCAGACGCGTAGCGTGGACCTGGTCCTGCTCGGGACCCCGCGCGATAATGTCCTGATCCGTGATCAGGCGTTGGGCCGTCTATTACCCCCAGCCGTTCAGGCTCCCGAATTGCGGGTCACCTGGTCGCCATTTGCGCCCGACCGGCACGTACTGAATCTGCTTGGTGATGGTACGGCGGCGCTGACCGTGTTGGTGGAGCAGGTCGAGCGTGAGGTGCGCTGAATTCTTTCCTGGGGTCCTCCGATCCGCTGTCAGCAACATTTTTTCATTGACAATTGCCTTTGGGCTTGCGAACCTCCTAAGCTTCACTCGCTGAGATGAAAGCGAGTCACCGGAGGCATTTTTCGCATGCAGATCGCGTTTCACATGTCACTGTCCAAGACGGGTTGCGCCTGGGGCGCGTCTGCTGCCCACCCCTGGATGGGGAGGATGCCGCGTGGACGGAGGTTGGAAAAGATATAAATCCAGTCTTCGAAATCAGTTAACGATTCCACCACGCGGCTCAGCGAACCGCGTGGTTTTTTTAATGGTTTTAGCGTTTGTCGCCGCGGTGCTGAAGCGCCGGAGGAACCCGTGCCTGCAGCGATTGAATTAACCGAGGAACAGGAATTCCACACCACCTTGCCGGAGAGCCTGCGTCTTCGGCTGGACGGCCAACTCAAGGGAGATCAAATCGTCGCCTGGTCACAGTTTGATCTCGATGAATCAGGTCGATATGCCGAGCAGTTTGCCATACTCACCGAGGAGGCATTGTGGATCTGGCGAGACCAGGCCCCAGGCGGGCATCAGATCATTCTCGCGGAATTGACCCAAGCCAGGATTGTTGAGGGGTTGGGCGCCGATACCCTGCGGCTGATCGACAGCGATAAGCTGGTCGCTCAGATCCGTTATTCGCGTCGGTTCAGGCGGTCCATGACGCGCCTGCATCGCAAGCTCGAACGCCGTTTGCCCCGGACAAACGGCGAGCCGCCACCGGATTGGCTGGAGGTGGTTGAACGCAAAGCCGAGCAGAATGAGTTCTGCCCCAAGTGCCACACGCCTATTCCCGCGTATGCCGATGGGGTCTGTCCTAAATGCCTGGCCAATCGGCAGATCCTCTGGCGGCTGTTGGATGTAGCCAAACCCTATCGCCCGCGAATTTACGGCGCACTGGGCCTGACGCTGCTGTTTTCGGGGATTGCGGTCCTGCCGCCGATCTTCCAGAAGCGGCTGATCGACAATGCGCTGGTCAGCGATGCGCCTGTCGATCAGCGGCTGAGCTCGCTGGCGCTGTGGGCCAGCCTGGCGGTTGCAGCCATTTTGCTGATGCACACCGTTGGTGGACTTCGGTTGCGCATGCTGACGTTCCTGGGGACGCAGGTCGCCCGTGATCTGCGACACAAGGTTTACTCGCACATGCACAGCCTCTCTCTGCGGTTTTTTGGCAAGCGCCGCACCGGCAGCCTCATCACCCGCGTAACCAACGATACGGACCGTTTGTGGGACTTCATCGTCTTCGGGTCGGTCAACCTGGTGCGCGATGTGATCATGATTGTGGTCTTTGCCGGCGTGATGTTCTGGTTCAATTGGAGGCTGGCGATGGTGGCACTGTTGCCCGTGCCACTGCTGGGCGTGATCACTTACTACCGCAGCATCCGGATGCAGAAGATGTTCAGCCGGCTGTGGACGTACTGGTCGCGCATGACCGCTGTGGTCGGCGATGCCTTACCGGGTGTACGCGTGGTTAAGGCATTTGCCAATGAGAATCGCGAAATCGATCGCTTCGACCGCCGTAGCGATGAATACACCCAGCGCGAGCATGAAGTGAACGCCGTCTGGGCGACGCTTCAGCCGTTGATCGGCGGGATGATGGCCATCGGTCGTATCCTGGTCTGGATCGTGGGTGGGTATCTGCTGATCCGCCATCCATCCCCGGAAACAACCTTTGGCACGCTGGTGATGTTTACTGCGTTCGTGAACGGGTTCTACGAGCCGATCATGGAACTGGCCAACTCCAACCGGATGGTCACGCGGGCTGCCAGCTCGGCGCAGCGTGTTTTTGAGGTACTCGACACACCCCCGGACATTCACAATCGGTCCGACGCGATCTCGCCGGATCAGATCGTCGGTCGTGTGGAGTTCCGCCAGGTCTCGTTCAGCTATGAAGGGGCCCAGCCGGCGCTGCGCGAGGTGTCGCTGGTGGTCGAACCAGGTGAGATGATCGGTCTGTGCGGTCCGTCAGGCGCCGGCAAGAGCACGTTCGTGAACCTGATCAGCCGGTTTTTCGATGTGACAGACGGTCAGATCCTGATCGACGGGATCGATATACGCGATTACGACGTTCAGTGGCTGCGCCGGCAGATTGGCGTGGTATTGCAGGAGCCGTACCTGTTTCATGGCACGATTTCCGACAACATCCGCTACGGCAAACCCGACGCCACCGATGCCGAAGTGATTGCCGCCGCCCGCGCTGCCAATGCGCACGACTTCATCGTCGGATTCCCCGACGGTTACGACACGATGGTCGGTGAGCGCGGCCAGTCGCTGTCCGGCGGCGAGCGTCAGCGTATCAGCATTGCCCGGGCGATTCTGCATAACCCGCGGATCCTGATCCTCGACGAAGCGACCAGCAGCGTTGACACCGAAACCGAGAAGCAGATCCAGCAGGCGCTGGACCGGCTGGTGCAGGGACGTACGACATTTGCCATCGCTCATCGCCTCAGCACGCTGCGGGCGGCGGACCGGCTGGTCGTGCTCGAGAAGGGTCGCATCGTGGAGATGGGGGTGCATGATGAACTGGTCAATCGCAAGGGCGGCGTTTATGCCAAGCTGCACCAGACACAGGTTGAACTTAATGAATTGGTTGCAATTCGCTGAAACCTGCCTTGTGCGGATGGATGAGAATTGAAGAGGCAACCATCGCCTTCTGTACCGAAAGTGTTGTGCGATGAAGTGCATGGAAGCGACGGGAATTGGAAGGAGTTCTGTCATGAATGCACAGGCTGACGAGGTGGGGGGAGGCACTTTACCTGCCCGGGTGGAGTGGATTGACACCACTCACGAGCGATGGCCGCAGGTGCTCGAAATGATCGACCGCATTGGAATGCGTGGTTCATTGGGAATCGAACCGGACTGGGTTCCGGCACGACGGGTCCTGCTGGTTGCGTTTGTGGGGGATCGTGCAGCCGGTCATCTTTCGTTTCGTCTTGAACCGGTGGTGGAGCGCGCGTCTGCGCAGCGGCGATTGCGCATCGAAGCGTATGTGGACGGATATGCCGTTGAAGAGGGTTACGATCACGCACAGATCTACAACCAACTTGAAGCGGCTGCCCGAAAGCAGGCCAGTCATCTGCGCGCTCAGGCTTTTCATACTGGCAATGGCATGAATGCGCAACGGCTAACCCGATGAACCAGGTGGTCTCATGGATGCGTTTGAACTCATAAAAGACGCCCAGAACCGGTTGATTCTCCGTCGACCCGGTCAGCCGGATGTCGTTGATGTGCTGGTCCGGCGGGCGTTTCCCTGGTCCAATCCGCAGGAGCATATCAGCATCCGCTCGCCTGAGGGTCGGGAACTGGTGATGGTCGAACATCTCAGCCGGGTACCCAGTCCCACACGCGAGCTGATCGAGCAGGCGCTGAGCAGCAGTATCTTTGTGCCCAGGATTCAGCGTGTTTATGGGGTTGATGTCAGCTTCGGATACCAGCGATGGCGCGTCCAGACGGATCGTGGCGAAACCGAGTTTCGTGTGCAGGAAAGAGAGGATATCCGCTTCTTGCCCGATGGCCGATTCAGCATCCGGGATGCCGATGGCAATGTCTATGAAATGCCTCGTATTGAAGAGCTCGATGAAGCGTCGCGCCGGGCGGTTGAACCAGTCCTGTGATTTCCACTGGTTTGGCAAACTTTCCGCACATACAGTTGTCTAAGGAGACTGGTGGGCCTGGGGCTGGAAAGCCCGTCCGATTTGCGTTCAATGCCCCCGGCGGCGGAGAGGCGTCAATGAGAATTGCACTCTGGATCATGGTTGGAATGGCTGCCGTGCCTCTGGTAGTCGCAGCAGATGTCATTCATCTTAAGGATGGACAAGTACTGGAGGGGGAGATCAAGCGCAGCGAGGGCGGCTGGCGCGTGACACTGGATAATGGGGCGACCGTTGAAATTGGGGAAGGGGAGA
>CAZSJB010000002.1:0-19380 GCA_964606625.1 uncultured Tepidisphaeraceae bacterium
TATGGCCGGCTGGCCGGGTCGATCCTCTATGCCAATGCGCTGCGCCGTGCTGAGCCCAGCGTGCTGATCAAGAACCACAAGGGTCAGTCCGGGCTGTGGGGCTATGGCATCAGCGGCGATCTGCCGATCGTGCTGCTGCGCATTGGTGACGTGGAAAAAATTGACCTGGTGCGTCAGGTGATTCAGGCGCACGCCTATTGGCGGTCCAAGGGGCTGATCACCGACCTGGTGATCTGGAATGACGATTCGTCGGTTTATCGCCAGGTGCTGTACGACCAGATCATGGGACTGATCGCAGCCGGCACCGACGCCAACCTGATCGACAAGCCCGGTGGCATCTTCGTGCGTCGCGGCGAGCAGCTTTCCGAGGAGGATCGCATCCTTCTCCAGACGGTTGCGCGCGTCGTGCTGACCGACACGGGCGGATCACTGGCTGAGCAGGTTGAGCGTCGCGGACGCACCGAGGCGGCGGTTCCTGCGTTCGTGCCCGCCAAGGGGCGGCAGCAGGCCGTTCCGGTGGCGGTCGAAATGCCGCAACGTGATCTGGCGTTCTTCAACGGTTATGGCGGGTTCACTCACGACGGGCGCGAGTACGTGATGATCCTCGGTCCGGAGATGGCGACGCCTGCGCCGTGGAGCAACGTGATGGCCAATCCGAACTTCGGCACATTGGTGACCGAAAGTGGCGGATCGTATACGTGGGCGGAGAACTGTCACGAGTTCCGGTTGACCACGTGGTACAACGACCCGGTCTGCGACACCAGCGGTGAAGCCTTCTACATCCGGGATGAGGAATCGGGGCGGTTCTGGTCGCCGACGCCCCTGCCGGCGCGCGGGGCGATGCCGTATGTCTCGCGGCATGGCTTCGGATACAGCGTCTTCGAGTACACCGAAGACGGTATCAGCTCAGAACTGACGATTTTCGTCGATACCGAGCAGCCGGTGAAATATGCGCTGTTCAAGCTGCGCAACAACTCCGGCCGGACGCGGCGAATTTCCATCACGGGATATGCCGAGCTGGTGCTGGGCGAGTTGCGCAACCGGACCATGATGCACGTGGTGACGGAGATGGATTCCCGCACGGGCACGCTGCTGGCCCGCAACCCGTACAACACGGAGTTTGCCGGACGCGTGGTCTTCATGGACTGTAGCGAGCCCACACGCCGCGTGACAGCCGATCGCACCGAGTTCTTCGGCCGCAACGGCACGCCGGCGGATCCGGCGGCCATGGCGCGGTCGCGCCTGTCGGGCAAGGTGGGTGCCGGGCTGGATCCATGTGCCGCAATGCAGACCACCATCGAATTGGCGGATGGCCAGGAGAGTGAAGTGGTCTTCATTCTCGGTTGCGGAGCCACCGAAAGCGAAGCCCGTCACTTGGCGCAGCGATGCCGCACGGTGGGAGCGGCGCACGAATCGCTGGCACGCGTCTATGAGTTCTGGAACAAGACGCTGGGAACGGTCTACGTCGAGACACCCGAGCCGGCGCTCAACATGCTGGCCAACGGCTGGCTGCTGTACCAGGTGCTGTCCTGCCGCTACTGGGCCCGCACAGGGTACTACCAGAGCGGTGGTGCCTACGGATTCCGTGATCAGTTGCAGGACGTCATGGCGCTGCTGCATGCAGCTCCATGGCTGATGCGCGAACACATCCTTCGGGCGGCGGCGCACCAGTTCAAAGAAGGGGATGTGCAGCACTGGTGGCATCCGCCGTCGGGTCGCGGCGTGCGGACGCACTTCTCGGATGACTATCTGTGGCTGCCGTATGTCACCTGCCGGTATGTGCTCAGCCTGAAGGATACGGGCATTCTCGATGAGCGCGTGCCGTTCCTCGAAGGCCGGCCGATTCGACCCGATGAGGAGTCGTATTACGATCTGCCCAGCCAGAGCGAGGAGGTGGGCACGCTCTACGAGCACTGCGTCCGCGCGATCAAGAATGGGCTGCGTTTCGGTGACCTGGGGCTGCCCCTGATGGGCTGCGGTGACTGGAACGACGGCATGAACCTTGTCGGCGAGAAGGGCAAGGGCCAGAGTGTCTGGCTGGGCTTCTTCCTGTACGACGTGCTGATGAAGTTCTCCAAGATCGCGGAGATGCGCAATGACCAGGCATTTGCACGATTGTGCATCGAAGAAGCCGAAAAGCTTCGCCAGAACATCGAAGCCAATGCCTGGGACGGCCAGTGGTATCGTCGTGCGTACTTCGATAACGGTGAACCGCTTGGCTCGAAGGAGAATCCCGAGTGCCAGATTGACTCGCTGCCGCAGAGCTGGGGCATCCTGACCGGTGCAGCCGATCCCGAGCGGGCCAAATCCGCCATGCAGGCTGTGGATACACGCCTGGTGCGGCGCGATGCCAATCTCATCCAGCTATTCGATCCGCCGTTTGACAAGTCGCATCTCAACCCGGGTTACATCAAGGGATATGTGCCCGGCGTGCGCGAAAATGGCGGTCAGTACACTCACGCAGCCGTCTGGACCATCATGGCGTTTGCCGAGATGGGGCACCACGAGCGGGCGTGGGAACTGTTCCACATGATCAACCCGGTGAACCATGGGGCCAATCGCGAAACGATCGACATCTACAAGGTCGAGCCGTACGTCGTGGCTGCCGACGTGTACGGGGTGCATCCGCATACCGGTCGCGGCGGCTGGACGTGGTATACGGGATCGGCTGGGTGGACGTATCGGCTGATCGTCGAGTCACTGCTGGGATTGCGGCTGGAGGTGGACCGGCTGCGCTTTGAGCCGGTGCTTCCGGCGACCTGGAAAGAATACAAGATTCACTACCGATATCGCGAGACGTTCTTCCATATCCGTTTCGACTGTAGTGGCGGAACGAAGCGCGTCGTGCGGATCGTCCAGGATGGCCGGGAGCGCGAAGACCTTAGCGTGCAGCTGTGCGATGACCGCCAGGATCACAAGGTAGAGGTATTTCTGGGGGACTGATCGGCGCCGGCTGATCTTCTCCCCTCCTGGATGCACACACGCACCACCGCGGCTGGGGCAATGGTCCTGGCGGCGGTGGTACGTTGTGTAATGGGGGATCAGCACCCCATCATGGCGAAGATCAGATAGGCAATCACAGCAATACCCAAGCTGCCGGACAACAGCCAGACCAGCAGTGCTTTGCCGATGGCGCCGCGCCGGGCACGAGGGGAAGGCAGCGCAGAAATTGTGGGTGACGTTGGACGCGGAGAAATGGCGGGTTTCATGGATAAGGCTCCTGTGATGAACGGACACGACGGATCGTCGCAGCTCAGTTCGATCCAGGCCTGCAAAGCATGTGCCCGCCGGTTTAGCTTGCCTCCGGTGATTAGTCCGCAATCAACTGGTTGTCGTATTCTTCTTCGAGATTGCGGACGGTATTGGCCAGATCTTCATCCTCTTCCACTGCCTCGGTGACCTGCTGCTCCCATTCATTGCTGGTGTTGCGCAGGGTGTCGAGGTTGACGGCAACTTCAAGGATGGCTGCCAGGCGGCGGGTGACAGCTTCGATGCTCAGAGGGTTGACCCCTTCGAGATAGCCAGGGATTTCGGCGACGATGCTGAGCATCTCCATCCCATGGCTGGGGGCGCGCGTGAGCAGATAGGTGGCGAAGCTGGCGGGGCCTTCGTAATTGCTGGGCTTGAGGCGATGCTTCTCCAGCAAGGGCAGGAGGCTGGCGTCGGAGACCGATCCGTAAAGCCGCGGCTCACGCGTATGCGGGACCGATCCGCCGAAGCTGCCGATGAAGATGATCCGCTTGACGCCGATTCGCCCAGCCACATCAAACACGCAATCGGCAAAGCCTGCCCAGTTGAGATTGGGTTCCTTGCCGATGAAATATGCCATCTGCGCCTCGGGGTCGGCGTAGAAGGTGTTGGCTGGCCAGTCGAGTGTCTCAATCCGCCCGTTGACGGTTTTGACATGGGGGCGGAACAAGGCCGTGATCTCCATCGAACCGGGGAAGCTGTCGATGTAAAACCCAGCGGGTTTGATCTCGGCGATCTTTTCCAGGGACGGCTCATTCATGAATTGGCGGACGGTTCCGGTGGAGACCATCCCGCCATCCATCCATCCGCCCAGGGCGAGCAGAAGGGTGGCTTGAGACATCTTCGGTTCAGCGTAGATGCGCAAAGCGTCAGAAGTCATATCTCGAGTATAGCCCGCTTGTGGTCCGGTGGGGATAGGGTTCATCCGCCGGCATTGGCTCAGCAGCAAACGCCTGAAAAAACACCCCTGCTTGAAATGCCGGAGGTCAGGGCCGACAGAAGGGCAATCCGTGTGCAGCGAGCGCCGGCGGCCGCCGATTACTTCACGCAGAAGTCGATAATGCGTGCCAGCTCGCTGCGCAGGTCGCGGCGGTGCACCACGAAATCAATAAAGCCATGCTCCAGGAGGAACTCAGCTCTCTGGAAGCTCTCTGGAAGCTCCACCTTGATGGTGTTGGCGATGGTGCGCGGGCCGGCGAAGGCGATCAGCGCCTTGGGTTCTGCCAGGATGAAGTCACCGAGCATGGCGAAGCTGGCGGTCACGCCGCCGGTGGTGGGATCTGCCAGCAGAGAGATGAACAGCCCACCGGCATCATCGAGGCGAGCGATGGCGGCGCTGGTCTTGGCCATCTGCATCAGCGACAGCGTGCTCTCCTGCATGCGCGCCCCGCCCGAGCAACTGACGATCAGCAGGGGCAGTTTGTCGTTGATGGCGGCTTCGATGGTGCGGGTGATCTTCTCACCCACGACGCTGCCCATCGATCCCATCATGAATGTGGGGTCCATGACCGCCAGCATGAGCGGGCGACCCTTGATGAAGCCCTTGCCACAGATGACCGCATCGCGGTTGCCGCTTTTTTCCTGCTCGGCTTTGAGGCGATCGCGGTAGGCCTTCTTGTCGACGAATTTGATGGGGTCGGTTGGTTCGATGTCGGCGAACATCTCCTCGAAGGTGTCCGGGTCGACCAGTTGGGCGATCCGAGTGCGCGCGGGGATGCGAAAGTGGTAATCACATTCCGGGCAGACGTGCAGCGACTCTTCCACGATCTTCCGGAAGAGCATGGCTGAGCACTCGGGGCAGCGCATCCACAGCCCCTCGGGCACGCCTTCCTTGCGAATCTGCATCCCTGCGTCATTCGTTGCTCGCGACATAGGAGGGGGATTATAGCGTCTGATAAGCAGAAGAAGTAGGCAGCGACACTCCGCCCCATATGGTGGGATGCTTCAGAGCAAGCAATGAGTATCCGATATTCAGGGCATGACGTTGTGGGGACGTAGCCGTAATCGGGGGAGAAGGCCCGCCATTGCCAGGGGATTGGGATGGATTTGGTGTATTCTTGCGGCCCTGATGGTTGGGCCACGGGCACACGCCAGCAATCTGCCCGACGCCGCCACCCTCGAAGCGTTTTTTGATGCTCAACTGGGCAGGATGCTGGAGGACGGCGTGTTTCCCGGGGCTGCCGTGGTGGTGGTGAAGGGGGATCAGGTCGTCCTGGCCAAGGGATACGGGTTGGCTAACCGGGAAACCGGGCAAACCGTCGATCCTCAGCGGACGCTGTTCCGCATGGGCTCGATCTCCAAGCTGTTAACGGCGATCCTGGTCCTGCAGCGCACCGAACGGGGGGAAATGGACCTCGATGCCGACGTCAATCGCTATCTGCGATCGCTGAAAATCGATTCACCCCCCGGTCAGCCGACAACGCTTCGCCATCTCCTGACCCACACCGAAGGGCTGGATCCTTCGTGGGGGATCGGTGGAGCCGTAATCCGTCCGCAGGACATGGTGTCGTTGAGCAGCTTCCTGCGCCAGCGCATGCCACCGCGTATCCTGCCTCCGGGGGAAGCGTACGTTTATCATGATGCCGGGCTGGCCCTGGCAGGACTGGCGGTAGAGGATCAATCCGGTCTGCCCTTTGGCGAAGTGGTCAAGCGGGACATCTTTGATCCTCTGGGGATGACCCGCAGCACCTTCGCACAGCCCCTGCCTGATGAGCTGGCGCGCGATCTGGCGGTCGGTTATCGCAATTTCAACGGCACGTTTCAGCCGACGCGCTTTGAGTACATGCTGTCGATCCCCACGGCTGCGATGAGCGCCACGCCAATGGACCTGGCGAAGCTGATGATCGTCCTGCTCAATGAAGGCCGCTCCCAGGGCGTACAATTGCTTCAGCCGCAGACTGTCGCCACCGCCAACCAGGTGCACTTTGCCTTTCATCCCGCGCTGCCCGGAGCCGGGCTGGCCTGTTATGAGCGTCTGCGCAATGGCCATCGCACCCTGCAGCACGGCGGTTTAACCCTTGGATACACGAATCTCATGATCCTCGTGCCGGAATGGGAGATGGGAATTCTCCTGTGCGGCAACGCCCTGGCGATGGATGCCTTCGATCCGGTGGCTGAGACGTTTTTCGAAACCTGTTTTCCGCGGGCCGAACAAGACGATTTGCCGTTGACGGCGCCAAACGGAATCGATGCGCGTCACCTGGCGGAACGGGTGGAAGGGCGATACCGGTACGTGGCGCATTCGCATCACACACTGGGCAAGGTTTCGGTGCTGGGCGGGCTGACGCGCGAGTTTGGAGTGTATGTGCGGGAGGATGGAGCATTGCTGCTGGGATCCCGCGATGCCGGAAGTGTCTGGCTGCCCATTGAGCCGGGATTGTTTGCTTCCCAGGATCTGCGGTTGGCCCTGATAGACGAGGGAGACGACACCGATCGAATCGACCTGCTGGCGGTTGATCTGTATCCGTTCAAGCGAATTGCGTGGTGGGAAGATCGTCGGCTGCACTGGGGGGCTCTGGTCGTCATGGTGGGGGTGTTTCTGTTGAGCTGTGCGTCAGCCGGATGGCGCTACTGGTACAAGCAGGACGATGGCTGTGAGGAGTTGCCGCGCTATCGCCGCCTGGCGCGGCAGCTGGCAGTGGGAGGGGCTGGAGTGAACCTGCTGTTCATCGCCTCCTTCTTCGGGACAGTGGCGCTGGGCGACTTGTGGAACTGGTTCTATGGTCTGCCCATACCGGTGCGGCTGACGCTGGCGCTGCCGGTGATCTCAGCGGCGATGACGATCGCCGCGGTGGTGATTTCAGGGATCAGCCTGCTACGTGAACGCTGGCCGATCGGGGCAGTCGTTCGCCACCTGGCGGTGTTGAGCGCTATGGTGCTGTTTGGGCTGTTCTGCGCCTACTGGAACCTGCTGGCGATCACACCCAAGGTCTGAGCAGACAGCCTCCTGCGTTCGGAGCCTTTCCTTTCTGTTCCATTCAGTGGATTGGGAACGTGGAAGTTCCCTCTCTACCCACTGTTTCACAGCACATCCGTGGCACGGGGGTAGCTGCCCAGGACGGTGAGCTGAAGGCAGTGCTGGCGGGCTTCTTCGATCGCGGCCTGCATGTGTTCGTCATCCTGGTGGCCGATGGCGTCGATGAAGAAGTAATACTCCCAGCTTGCCTTGCGGCTGGGACGTTTTTCGATGTCGGTCAGGTTGATTCCGCGATCCTTGAAGACATCCAGCACCTCCGCCAGTGCCCCGGGTTTGTGGGCGGTGGTGAACATGATGGCGGTCTTGTCATCGCCGCTGCGTTTGGCAGCCTCGCGAGAGATGACAAAGAAACGCGTGATGTTGTCGGGATTGTCTTCGATGTTCTCAAACAGGACATGCAGCCCGTACAGCTCGCCGGCGATGGTCGATCCGATGGCGGCTACGCCCGGTTCGCGGCTGGCGATTTCAGCCGCCTTGGAGGTGCTGCTGGCGGGCTGAATATCGCGATCTTTGGCGGTGGAGGCCAGCCACTTGCGGCATTGGCTGAAGACTTCGGGCTTGGAGTAGATCGTCTTGATCTTCTCCCACGGTTCCTTGGCCAGCAGGTTGTGGTGGATGGTGATCAGCACCTCCGCGCAGATGCGGGCGCTGGAGGACAAAAACGCATCCAGGGTATCGACCACGCCGCCGCCGATGGAGTTTTCCACCGGAACCAGACCGTAGTCGATATGGCCGCGAACAACTTCCTCGAAGACCGACGGAATATCCGCCAAGGGGACATATTCGACGCTGCTGCCGAACTTGGCGGCCGCAGCCGCGTGGCTGAACGTGCCCTCCGGGCCGAGAAACCCGATTTTCAGCGGTTTCTCGAGGGCGAACGAACCGCTCATCATCTCGCGCCAGACGGCTTCGAGGCAGCGGTCAGGCAGGGGGCCCTTGTTGAGGCGTCGCACCTTCTCAAGGACAGCCTTTTCGCGCTCGGGGGCGTAGATCGGCGTATTGGTCTGCTGCTTGATCCGGCCGATCTTGACAGCCACCTTGGCGCGCTCGTTGAGCAACTCGACGATGCGCTCGTCGAAGTAGTCAATCTGCTTGCGAAGTTCCTCGAGAGATTCGGTTTCAGTTTGTGGCGAAGCGGTTTCGGCCATGTATCTGGTTGTAGCCGCGCTGCCTCGGAGCGTCAAACCGACGGGGTATCATCCCCCCATTCCCAGCCGCGAAAGGGAGGACTTTCCGCCCCATGGACGCATGACCTGCGACCTGCTCTCAAGGCGGATTATCCGACAGCCGCTGGCCGGATGTACGCCCGGGCGAAACCCCCAACCGCCGCCAATCCCACCAGCAGCCCGGTTATGATCAGCCCGATCGAATTGGTATCGAACCCGTAGATCATCGTGAAACCGGCAGCGGCGAAGATCGCCAGGAAAAGCAGTTGCGGGACGAGCCGCTTGCGGATGCAGTACAGAAGGACGATCCCCGCAACGAGAATCAACACCATTCCAATCTGGGGGCGTAAGTCGTCTGGACGGCTGGCGAACTCATGACGGTTCTCCTTCGGTAGCGACTGACGGCCAGCGGCCAAGATATGCCGGCATGGAAAATAGTCCAGCAAAAAGCGGCAAGAATGAGAGGTCCGGCGGGCGGACAGGGGATTTTGTTTGCAACATTTTTGGGTCTGGGGTGTCTTTATTGCGGACTGCGGAATGTGGATTTGGGAGGGCGCGAGTGTGCGCAGAATCGAGAAAAACCAAACCATGCGAACCCATTATGGGGCAGTCGAATCGCGGTGCTTGGACGCCAGCGGGGGTTGGGGTGGGAAACGGGCGTTGAAATGTTCGGGGCGAACCCATTGGATGAGTTGCGCCTCGGTGCGCTGGAAGCGGGTTGGCGGGCGGGGTCAGGCGTGGGTGCTGCCCCCTTCGTTCTGGCGCTGTTGGACGAGGTCATCGACCTGGGCGGCTTGGGCGACTTCATCGACGGAGCGAACATGCGCGCGTTCGACAGCCTGGTAGTAGGCGACCCTGCCATCTTTGTCGATCAGGACAGTGCCGCGCTTGGCGCAGTTGAAAGGCTCTTCGCCCATCCACATGCCGTAGGCTTTGAGGGTCTTGCGGCTGGTGTCGGAGAGCAGGTCGTAGGGGATGTTGTACTGGCTTTTGAAGGCGGCGTGGGAGAAGGGGTGGTCGGCGTTGATGCCGAAGACCACCGTGTCGTCATCCTTGCGGATCTGATCGATGGCTGGGCCGAAGCTGCAATGTTCCTTGGTGCAGACTGGCGAGAAATCCATGGGATAGAACAGCAGCAGGACTTTCTTCTTGCCGCGGAAATCGCTGAGGCGGACTAGCTGCTGATCCTGGTTCATCAGTTCGAAATCAGGGGCGACGTCGCCGACGTTGAGGGGTTGATTATCCATGGTGCAATCCATCCTAGTGGGTTCCAGCCGAGGCGCAAAGGTCCGCTTGGAGAAGTATACTGGGACGATGAAGTTTGGTCGGATCAAAAGGCAGCATGGTCGCGTGGGCGGGCTGGACGAGATCCTGGACCGGATTGTGCGCGATTGTCCGCATGTGTCGCGCATCGTGCCGGGGCGGATCAAGGTGCGGCGCGGCAAGACGCCGCCGGGATTTAAGGTGCAGTACCCAACCGATTCTGGTCTGAAGTGTCTGTATACCGGGACAGGCACAGTGCAGGAGGTTTTTTTGATCTGTTCCGACGCACAGGCGGCGCAGGTCTGGTTGAGGGACAATGGTATAATTGCGCCATGAGCGACAGGGGAGGGAGAAATTTTCAATCGTGATCCCGGATGCTTGTGTCGTGAATCGTCGTTGTGGAAGATGGCGCCAATACGCGTTCCTTCTGGTGCAAAATGGATGAGATAAAAAAAGCCGTTGAGATTCTTCGTGGAGGCGGATTGGTGGCGTTTCCGACGGAGACGGTGTATGGCCTGGGGGCGGATGCGACACAGGCAAAAGCCGTTGAGCGCATTTACGCGGTGAAGGGGCGGCCAATCACGAATCCGATCATCGTGCATGTCGCGGATATCGAGCGCGCCAAGCGCTACGCCGCCGAGTGGCCGGAAATGGCCCAGAAGTTGGCGGAGCAGTTCTGGCCAGGGCCGCTGACCTTGGTGCTTCCCAAGTCACCGCAGATCGTTGACCAGGTGACGGCGGGGCTGCCGACGGTGGGGCTGCGCGTCCCGAACCATCCGGTGGCGCTGGAGCTGCTTCGGGAGTTTGATGGGGCGATTGGCGCCCCCAGTGCCAATCGATCCATGCGGGTCAGCCCGACGCTGGCAGAGCATGTGCGCGAGGAACTGGGGGACGACGTGGAGCTGATCCTTGATGGGGGACCCTGCGACGTAGGGATCGAATCCACCGTGCTGGACCTGAGCAGCGAGACGCCGGGGGTGCTGCGTCCCGGAATGGTGACACGGATGATGATCGAGCAGGTGATCGGCCCGGTTGAGATTCGTCCGCCGCTGGGCGATATCGCGCATCCCGCCCAGTCGCCCGGGCAGCAACTGGTCCATTACGCGCCGCGCACCCCGGCATTCCGGTTCAATGCCACTCAGGCGATGCGGGTGTCGACCGAGGGAGCGGGGCTGATTGACATCGCCGCGATCGATCAGCCGCGCTACAACGAAGCCACGATCACGCTTCCCGCCGATCCGGAGCAGTATGCCCGGCACTTCTATGCGGCGCTGCGCCACCTGGATCGGATGGACTTGCGGGCGATCTATGTGGAGATGCCGCCGGAATCGCCCGCCTGGACGCCGGTGCGCGACCGGGTGCGCCGCGCAACGCGGCCGCTGGCTTAACCATTGGGGGCTCTCCATTATCGGGTTCAACGTATTTTGGGGTGGGCCGTTTTCTACGCGGCATAAACCGCGGAACTGACGGGGGCGGGGGGCAGTCGCAGGACGGCTGCCATGAACTGTTCCCGTGTCAGGGGGAGGTGGACCAGGGAATCGACCAGCCCACCGTGGATCGCTTCCACAACCAGGCTGAGGTCGGAGTAACATGCCAGCAGGCAGCGTCGCACGTGTGGATACAGGTGACGCAGGTTGCGCAGGAACGGAATGCCGTCTTCGTGGCGCAACAGGTGCTCGGTGACGAGAACGGCGCTGTCGGGATGGTTTTCCAGGATCCGGTGAGCGCGCTCCGGGTCGCCGGCTTCCAGGGTTTCAATCCATTTGCGTGCCTGCAGGACGATTGAGCGCAGCACAGATGGATTATCACACACGACGATGACCTTCTGTCTCCACATGGTTTGGTGAACTTCCCCTTATGAACTTCCGCAGGATCCGGTTAATTCCCCATGCCCACCATATCGAAAAGTAATCCAGCTCACTTGAGCGAATCTGTGGAGACTTGGATTTGCAGCCACGAGAGCAGGATCAGAGGGGGATGGATCCGCCGGAGCGGTAGGTTTGTAGCAGTTGGGTAAACTGCTCCGTGAAGACGAAGTTATGCTCGGGAAATGCCAGCCCGGACATATTCTGATCGATATGGCTGAACATCATATCGATCTGCGCAACTTCCTGCCCGTCGCACATGACGCGCCCACTGGTGCTGGCGCCCTGCTCGGAGAGCTGGTCGATGGCTGCGTGGAACTCGATGGCTTCGCCGGGCCGCACCAGGCGATGGAACGTAGCGCGGGTGACTTTGGCGAGGATGACCTTCTCGGAAAAGTTGCGGGCTTCGCCGACAAGGATGCCGGCGGTCTGGGCAAAGCCCTCGATGATCAGTGAATGCGGAACGATGGGGAAATCCGGATACAGATCATGGAGATGTTCCTCCGCCAGTGTGACGTGCTTGACCGCCACCGCCGACTTGCCGGATTCAAACGAAAGGAACTTGTCGATCCAGATCCATCTCATGATCAGCAGGCTGATAGCTGCCGGCGGCCGGCAGGAAAGGTCTTTCTGCCAACCGCCGACTGCCAACAGGTTTAATTCACCTTTGATTCGATGTAGTTCACCACCGTATCCACCGTGAACTGCACGTTTTCAATGTTGGGATCTTTTTCCAGTTCCGTGAAGTCCATGTGGGGCATGCGCTTTTTCATCTCTTCCAGCCCCGCGGGCGTGATCTTGCCGTCCTGGACGTAGGCGGGGTTGTTGAACAGATCTTCCGGGAACATCTCGCCGCGCGGAATTTTGATCCCGAAGGCCTTTTCCAGGCGAAAGGCGATATCGAGGAAGTCGATCGACTCGGCGCCCAGGTCACCACGAAGCGTCGCCGTGGGGACGACTTCATCGTCGTCGACTCCCAGGGCATCGACGAGGACTTCCTGAACCTTCGAGTAGATTTCTTCACGAGACATGGCCATGGTAGCTGTTCCTTTTTCGCGTTGGTTGTTCGTGTCAGCCGCCCGGGACAAGGGCGGGGGTTGTCTCTGTTGTAGCCGAAGGACGGATCAAATCCCACCGCCGGCGATTATGCTCAATCAGGCGGGAATCCAAGGCGCTCAGTTCGGGCTGGCGGTCACCAAGGTTGAAATAGGCCAATTCGATGCGGGCCTGAAGGGCAGTGGCATCGTTGACCGTACCGATGGCCTTGAAGGTGGCACCGGCCTCGGTGTCTTTGATCCACTCCACATCCACCCGCAGGAAATTGCCCGGAGCAACAAAGGTGCCGTACTTGACGTTACGGGCTTCTTTGAGCACCGCGAAGGACTTGGCGAATCCGCAGCGGTGGTGCAACAGCCATCCGGCGGCCTGCGTGACGCACTCGAGCATCATGACACCCGGCAGCACCGGGAACGTCGGAAAGTGGTCGGCAAGGTACTCCTCAGCCAATGAGACGTGCTTGACGGCTACGATCCGCTGCTCGTTGAGTTGCTCAATCTTGTCGATCAGGTTGAACTTCACGCGCTTCCCTGCATCCATGAAGGGCAAACTGCCCGGAATCGCCCAATTTGTGGAGACTTTTATCGGGCTTGCGCGGTCTTTGCAAGCATCGGGGATCTCCCGGACGGGCAAAACCGCCGAATTATGGGTGTAACGAACGGCGTAGTCAGGGGTAAAACCCAATACAGGAGTACGACCCATGGAACGCCGGGAACTCGAGTTTCGGAATCTGGATGCTCTGATCGATCACTTGCAAGAACTGCGCGATCACCCGTACGAGCGGGCGGGACAATGGTCCCTGGGACAGGTTTGCGAACATTTGCGACTGTTCATGATCAACTCCATGGACGGGTTCGGATTCCGCCTGCCGTGGCTGGTCCGGATGGCTGGGCCCCTGCTGCTGGGACGCACGCTGAGGCGGCGACGAATCCCCGAAGGGGGGCGTGGCCCCAAGCCGCTTATGCCGCCCGAGGCGTCCACGCTTGACGATGCCGCCGCCGTCGATGCCTTCATCCAGACCGTCGAACGCTACCGCGATCACGCTCAACCATTGCACCCCAGTCCGCTGTTCGGCCGGCTTACCCGTGATCAGTGGGATCAAATCCACCTGATCCATGCCGCTCATCACCTGAGTTTCATCATTCCCGTCCGCAAGGAGGAACCCGCGGGGGTATAGGGAACAGCGGGCAGCAAAGGTGTGTACTAGCGCGGGCCCTCGATCTGAAGGGTGGCCAGGCTGGTGGTGACATCGTCACTGTAGTCGAAGAGCTTGTCGAGACCGGTGACCAGGAAGACGCTCCAGACGGCTGTGTCGATTCCACACAGCACCAGCCGGCACTCGTTGCGGGATTGCACCCGACGCACCTGCAACAGGCGTCCCAGGTGAGAGGAATTGACGTAATGCACACCGGACAGGTTTAACACCACGGCGAGTCGCTCGGATTCAAGCATGGGCATCAACGAATCCAGCGTGTCCCCAAACTGGGGATCATCTGCCAGTTGCACAACCACCACACGCTCGGACCATCGCTCGATCGCCATGTTCGCTCCAGGTGCAAATGTTCAATCCATCGTGGGTTACCCTATGTAACGCAGCAGCGATGTGCAATGGAAACCCGCTCCAGAGGCAGGCACGAGCATGACGCGCATTACCTGCCTGAGACGAACAAGTCACCCCTCACCCTTTCGGCACAGGTTTGCGTATACTGGTAACCATGCTTATTGCACTGACTGGCGCCAGTGGTTTTGTGGGGTCATACGTCGCGCGGGCTTTGCATGCAGCCGGGCATGAGGTGCGGGCGCTGGTGCGATCAACCAGCCGACGGGATCATATTGAGTCCGTGGTCAGCGAGTTCCGCGTTGGGGAGATCGATGATCCCCAGATCCTGGCAGGGCTGGTCGCGGGCGTCGATTGCGTCGTGCACAACGGTGTGGACTGGGATGCCGTGCGAACGGCGCCGATCAAGTGCTTTGAGCGCAATGTACTGGGTTCATTGCGGCTGCTGGAGTCAGCCCGCCAGGCAGGAGTCGAGCAGTTTATTTTCATCTCAAGCGTGGCGGTGCATCATGAAATGCTGACCGAACGATACAACGGCTTGATCGATGAAACGCATCCCACCTGGCCGAACGGGATCTATGGCGCCTATAAAGCCGCGATTGAATCGCACTTGAAAGCCTACCACTACACCTACGGCATGAACACCAGTGCCTGGCGACCGGCAGCGATTTATGGGATCGATCCCAAGCTCGAACGATCGCAATGGTTTGAGCTGATTAAAAAGGCTCGCGACGGCGAGCACATCTTGACGGACCGGGGCGGCAAGATCACCCATGTGCAGGACGTGGCCGATGCAGTAACGCTGGCGGTCGGCGATACTGAGGTATCGGGGCAGTTTTACAATATCGTAGATGGTTACATGTACTGGCAGCGCGCCGCCCAGTTTGCCCGGGAGATTTCCGGTTCGTCCGCGACGATCGAGGATCGCGCCGGGAAAGGCCCTCAGAACCAGTTCGACAAGACCAAGGCGGTAGCATTCTTCGACCGACACGGCAACAGCACCGCGCTGCGGCGCGGTGAGGAGGGCGTTCGTGCCTATGTTGCCGAGCTGCTGAAGCGGCTGGATCATCCCGCCAGTGCCTGAGTAACTATTCATTCTTCATCAGCGTTGTATTCTGATATTTCCCGGTCGCGTGCAGTTCGTCATGGAGCTTTCTACAATGACGCTATGAGTACTGGTGTATTACGGATTGCGGTGACAGGCGGCAGTGGGCGCATCGGTTCGGCGGTCGTGCGCGAATTGGTCAACAGGGGGCATTCAGTACTGAACCTGGATCTTCAGCAGGCTGAGGATCCGGTGGCGCGCTTCGTTTACCTGGATCTGAGGCAGCGTGAGATTCTCCAGCCGGTGCTGGAGCAGGTGGATGTGCTGGTTCATCTCGGTGAAACGCCGAGCATGTTGAGGCAGTCGCACCAGCAGGTGTACACGACCAACACAGCCATTGGCGGGACTGTGCTGCAGACGGCTGCGGATTTACGGTTGCGACAGGTGATCTATACCAGTACTTGCCAGGTCTATGGCACCTGGGGCGGTTCGCGTCTGGCGCCGGTGTCCCTGCCGGTCACGGAAGAGCACCCCCTGCGTCCGCAGAATGGTTATGCCCTGAGCAAGGTTGCCAATGAGATGTTCTCGCGGCTGATGTCCGAGCAGACGGGGCTGCGAGTTTCCGTCTTTCGGCTGCCGTGGGTGATGGACGATCGGAGTGCGGAGTGGACTTTGCGTCGCATGCAGCGCCGTTCGTTGGGGGGGGCGCCGGAAATGGGAACCTACATCCATGCCCAGGATGTGGCACGGGCGTACGCGTTGGCGATTGAAAAGAATCTGGACGGATGGCGGGTTTATAACCTTTCGGCGGATCAGGTTTCGCTGTCTGTCCCGCTGGCGACCATGCTGAAAAACGATCTTCCGGAATATCCGCCGTTGCCTCCGGACTGGCCGGATTACCGCACGCCGCTGTCCAACGACCGGGCCCGGCAGGAGTTGGGCTGGTCGCCGCAATTCTGTATCCGCCAAGCCTACCAGGAGGCGATGGACCGTCCGCTGGAAGCGGCTGAGCCGGTTATTTCGATGAATAAGCCGTAAGAATGTCACAACAATTTCGTTCCCGGCCAGTAATAGGGGAAAGAAAGGGCGGCAGTTTCAGAGATCTGGCCCAACCTTTCACGGTTCAGGATGTCTGCACAGGCAAGTGCAAGTCTGCCAAACGGTGGGAGAGTTTCTCACCGGGGAGAGGAAAATGGCTAGGGAAATAGAGCGAATGCGAATCCGATGCGCGGGTGGCTTTACCCTCGTGGAACTGCTGGTTGTCATAGGGATTATCGCGATTCTGATCGCCATGCTCCTGCCGGCGTTGCAGGGGGCCCGGCGGCAGGCCAAGCAGGCAGCCTGTGCGGCGCAGCTCCAGCAGATTGGCTATTACATCAATATGTACGCCAATGAAAATCGCGGCTGGATGTTTCCGGTAGGGCCGCTTCGCCCGAATGCAGCCCCCGACGATCCCAACCAGTATGAGTCCCTGGGTGATAACGTGCCCCCGTGGCGGCGTTGGCCGGTGATCATGTTCAATGATTTTGAATATCCTGAACCGACTCCGGCTCAGCTTGCCATGAGCAATTCTTACTGGAATACGGATCCGGAAGGATTGGCTGCCACCCGTACCTGGATGGCCCCAATCCTGCTTTGCCCAGCCGATTTCGACCCACCGACCGGGCATTCGTACATCGTTAACAAGCACCTGACCAAGGGCCCGCAGGAAACCATGCGGGTTCAGACTCGCTCGCCCGTTGGGAAAGCCGATTCCGAAATCGTGGTTGTGGGAGAAAAAGTGACCAGCCAGACGGGCTATTACATGGAATCCTTCTCCCGCAGCACCGATGGCAAGATCGATCGCTCCAAGGACAGCGAGTACACCCGGCTGGTGGAAGAGCGGCGACATGGCATCAAGCTGGGCAGCAATTATCTGTACAAAGATTGGCATGTCTCGCTCGAGCCACCCGTTGCCGACGGCGCGATCGATCCGTGGTATGTTCCCTTGGCCGTCGACGAGGATCCGCAGGAAGAATGACCTGCATTCCATCCGCCGTCCGGTGATTATCAGCAGATGCTTTCATGAATCGCCTCGCCATAGCGGGGCGATTCTCATATGCGCGGGGTGTTGAATCCGATTTCTGTCGATATTGCTCGACGTGAAGATAGGGTGGCAATAGAATGGGACATTCGCGTCTGATTGGTTTCTTCACTGGGACATCAATTTAGTTTTATTGCGAATCAATGCTGACCCAAACTGGTGAATATGCACTTCGAGCGCTCGTCTATATGGCGCGCAAGGGCAGTGATGCCTATTGCGGGGTAAAGGAGATTGCGCAGGAGACGGGCGTTCCTGCCAACTATCTGGCGAAGATTCTCCAGCAACTGGCCCGTGCCAAGGTTCTGGAAAGCCAAAAAGGGTTCGGCGGAGGGTTCAAAATTGCCCGTCCTCTGGAAAAAGTGACGTTGTTTGACATCGTTGACCCGCTGGAGCGCATCGAAAAGTTCAACCAGTGCGTGCTGGGGCAGCGGCTGTGTAATGATCAGGTCGCCTGCCCCCTCCATCACACCTGGAAGGCCATTTCTGGTCAGTACCTGGGCAGCCTGCGCAGTACCACCCTCCAGGATGTCGCCGATTTCCGCCGCCAAGCCGATGCGATTGAGCATCCGGAGGAGGCCAACAAGACCCCCTGAGCGCTTACTGCGTAAGGGGGATCCCCGGAAAAACGGCTTGGGCTGGCCCATTTGCAGCCAGCTTGCAGCCATTCTGAAGCTCTGTTGCCCAGTCGGCCGATATCAACCGAAGTGAGCGATACCCAGCCGGCTAGTTCAAACGTCGAATCCACCCTCGTCGATCAGCTCAACGCAGCCCGTGAGCAGTTGGACTGGGTGCGCGAACAGCTCATGGAATCCCAGCGGCTGGCTACGATCGGCACGATCGCAGCCGTCATTGCTCATGAGTTCAACAACCTTCTGACACCCATCGTCAGCTATTCCCAGTATGCCCTCCAGAGTGCCCAAAGCGATCAGCCCGACATGGAGCTGATTCGCAAGGCTCTCAGTAAGGCATTTCAGAGCTCCACCAAGGCGGGACGTATCTGTACGTCCATGCTGGGGTTGGCGCGCGGCGAGTCGACGATGGGGGTGGTCAGTGTCCAGCGGCTGGTGGAGGAGACACTCACCGTTCTGGCACGCGATCCGCAGAAAGACGGGTTGGCCTTGCGGGTCCATGTCGAGCCGGACCTTATGGTGGAGGGCGATACGGTTCAGTTGGAGCAGGTGCTGCTTAATCTGCTGATCAACGCCCGCCAGGCGATGCTTGGCCGTGGCGGTTCGATCACCATCAAGGCCAACCGGACTGACGACGGCACCGAAGCCCGCATCCAGATCATCGATACCGGCCCGGGCATTCCCGAGAAGCACCTGGACCGCATCTTCGAGCCGTTCTTCACGACCAAGGGAACCGCCGCCCGCGGCGAAGCCAAGGGCACCGGCCTGGGCCTGGCCATCTGCAAGGAAATCCTCGAACATCATCGCGGTCGGATCGAAGTGCAATCCGAAGTTGGCCGCGGCACGACGTTCACTATCCATCTTCCTCTGGCCAAGCAGGACTAAAACGTCTGTTGTGGACTGCGGATCGCCGACTCCCTAAAACCGGTCATCCTTCTTCATCAACTGCCGCTCCAGCACGCGCTCCAGCGTCTTGCAGACGCGCAGGACTTGGGCTTCAGTCATGTTGGCAAAGAACGGAAGCGCAAGCGTGCGCGCCGAGACAAACTCGCAGACTGGAAAATCACCGGGCTTGAATCCGAACTGCTCGCGCATGTACGGCTGAAGATGAATCGGCGGGAAGTAGTTGTTGCAGCCGATGCCTTCCAGCCGCAGTTGTGCCATGATCTGATCCCGATCCCCCGGCGCAAACAGATCATTCAGACGCACCACGAAAACAAACCAGCTCATCAGATGATCATTCCCCAGCGTCGGCAGGATCAGATACCGGTTGGTCATCAGGCAGTCCATGTACTGATGCGCGACGCGGCGGCGCTTCTCCAGGATCTCCTCCAGCCGCGATACCTGCGCCAATCCGAGGGCGGCGTTCAGCTCGCTCATCCGGTAATTGTAGCCCAGCCGCTGATGCGCCAGCCATGCCATGCCCTCGCGCCCCTGGTTGCGCAGGGCCCGACAGGTTTCAGCCAGCACGTCGTCATCGGTTACGATCA
>CAZSJB010000002.1:19390-24856 GCA_964606625.1 uncultured Tepidisphaeraceae bacterium
TTCGCCGGTGGTGATCTGCTTGTTGGGATAGAACGCAAAGACGCTGGCACGCCCAAAGCTGCCCAGGGGACGATCGCCGATTCGCCATCCGAAGCCTTCGCAGGCATCTTCGATCAGTACCAGCTCATGTCGCTGGGCCAGTTGCTCAAGTTCAATCATCCCGCCGGGATGGCCGAATACCTCGACCGCCACGATCGCCTTGGTGCGGGGGGTAATGGCAGCTTCAACCTTGTCGATGTCGATGTTGAGGGTTTGCGAATCGATGTCGACAAAAACAGGCTTGGCGCCGACGTAAAGGATGCAGTTGGCGCTGGCGACGAAGCTGAAGGGGGTGGTAATGACCTCATCGTCTGGCTTGACACCAGCCGCCAGCAGCGCAAGGTGCAGGCCGCTGGTCCCTGAATTGACACCAATGCCGTGGCGTCGCCCCGCGATCGTGGCGCAGGCCCGTTCGAAGGCTTCGATCTTCGGCCCGATGGACAACGTATTGGAGTGCATCACTTCGGTTACGGCATCAATCTCGACCGACGTGATATCAGGCTGGGAAAGTGGAATAGGCGGCGGCATGGAAGGTAGAGGGCAATGCGTATTGCAGTGTCTGCTTGGGCAAACCCGTGATTTCGCCTTTGCCCTGGCTCCTTTCGTGAACAAAGATCAGGGAAGCTGTACAATAAAAAGTCTTTTTCGTCCGATAACAAGATTATCGACAGACAGACGTTCTGCCCATGAGTGAACCCAATCGCCGTAAATCCCGATCCACCGCTGACTTCTGGCGGGCAGCAACTTACCTCTACCCGCATCGGCGGTTGGTGGTGGTGTCGATTATTTGTGCCTTCGTGGTGGGGGCAGCGTTCACGTCCGGGCTGTCTGCCATGCTGCCGATCCTGCGCGTGCTGATCTACGGCGACAGCGTGCAGGCATGGATGGACCGCCAGATCATCGAATCCCGCCTGGATGTCCGGCTGGCGGAGGATGATGAGATTCGGATTGTACAGGTGAAAGAGGGAGGGGCAGCCGCTGTGGCGGGTTTGCGACCGGGCGAGCAAATCGCCGCCCTCCAGACGCCCGACGGGCCCATTCCCCCGGCATTAGAGCAGCTTGCACTTTTTGACGGAGAGCTTTCGCTGACCACCAGCGATGGGCGGCAGATGACCATTTCCACCGAACCGGTGAGCTGGTACCTGGCGCTGGGGCATGACCTGGCGTATCGCCTCCCCCGCGATCCGGTCTGGTCAATTGCGGTGGTCTTTGCCGTGCTGGCGGGGCTGGCGACGTTTGGCAACTTCGTGCGATTCTTCCAGGAGTACTGGGGCGAGAAGGCAGCCATTCTGGCTGTCGAGGACATCCGTCGCCATCTGTACGACCATGTCCTGCATATGCCGCTGGGCTTTTTCAGCCTGAAGGGAACCAGCGACGTCACCAGCCGCCTTATCCAGGATGCCGGCCAGCTTCAAAACGGATTCAAAGCCATCCTCGGCAAAGCCGTCCAAGAGCCGATCAAAGCCGCCATGAGCTTCGCCCTGGCGCTGTTCTTCTCCTGGCAACTGACGCTGTTCATTGTGATTTTCGCGCCCGTGATGGTCGTGATGATTCACAAGTTCGGCAAGAAGATGCGCCGGGCCAGCCGCAAGATGCTCGAAAGCTCGGCCACCGTTCTGGGACAACTTGAAGGCTCGCTGATCGGCATCCGCGTGGTCAAAGGCGCCTCAGCTGAGCCGTATGAACGGCGGCGCTACAAGGCGGTCATGCGCAAGGTTGTCCGCCAGCAGCTCAAGCTCAGCCGCATCGATGCGATGAGTTCGCCCATCATCGAGACACTCATGCTCCTGATGGTCGGCGCGATCATGATCTACGCAGCCTGGCTGGTCCTGAAGGCGGGTACGCTCGATCCCGGCCACTTCATCATGGTCATGGCCTGTCTGGCAGGCATGGCGGATTCGCTGCGCAAGGTAACGAAGGTCAACAACACGCTTCAGAAATCCAATGCAGCCGCAGCCCGGATTTTCGAGATGCTGGCTGTGCCGATCGAGCGGCGGCGAAGCGTACGGACGACAGCCAGCAGACAACAGGCCGCAACCGGCGATCAACCCGCTGACAGCCGCCTTCCGATCAAGCTGCCGCCGATTCAGCGAGACATTACCTTCGAAAACGTGACCTTCAGCTATCCGGGGGCAAACGCTCCAGCGCTGTCAGGCGTGAATCTGACAGTAAAAAAGGGCACCAGCGTCGCAGTCGTCGGCCGCAATGGTTCAGGAAAGACAACCCTCCTGGCGCTGCTGCCGCGATTCTACGATCCGCAAGAAGGACGGATCATGATCGACGGTATCGACGTGCGCCATGTCACGCTCCGCAGCCTGCGCAGCCAGATTGGGATCGTTACCCAGGATTCAGTCATCTTCCCCGGAACGATCGAGCAGAATATCGCCTATGGCGAGGCGCTGCCCGATCGCGAGCGCGTCATCGCGGCGGCCAAACAGGCGTTTGCCCATGACTTCATCATGGACAAACCCGATGGCTATGACACCATCCTCGGGGAGCATGGCGCCCAGCTCTCGGGCGGCCAGAAACAGCGCATCTGCATCGCGCGGGCGATCTATCGCGAAACACCGATCATGATTCTCGACGAAGCCACCAGCCAGATCGATGCCGAGTCCGAGCATCTGATCCAGCAGGCGATCGAGAAGCTCATGCAGGAGCGCACCACGTTTGTGATCGCCCATCGTTTCAGCACGATCCTGTCGGCTGACACGATCGTGGTGATCGAGCGCGGCCAGATCGTTGGCCAGGGCAAGCATGAAGATCTGCTGACCACCTGCCCCGTCTATCGACAGCTCTACGAGCGTCAGCTCTTCGCGACCGGCAGCGGCGTGGAAGCCGTCTCGGCGCAATAAAAAACCATCCATGGGCTCAGGGATTGATCTTGGCAGGTGATACCTGAAACAGGCTGTGCCGTTTATTCATCATTTTTCTGTGGGATCTGCGTTCATCGGTGGTTCGCTTTCTTCATCTCAGCCGGGTTGCGGCCCATGGCGAGACAGAAGTTTTCATAGGCTTCGGGGACGAACTCGGAGGGCCTGATTTCGCTGC
This sequence comes from uncultured Tepidisphaeraceae bacterium, assembly GCA_964606625.1. GTDB lineage: Bacteria > Planctomycetota > Phycisphaerae > Tepidisphaerales > Tepidisphaeraceae > CALEKX01. Next base: position 22,478 of record CAZSJB010000002.1, read on the forward strand.
GGTTGCCCCAGAAGATGTTGGTGTAGGTGACGGGGATGCCCACCTCGGCCAGATGCGCGTCGATGGCGGCTTTATGAGCCAGGACGCGGGCCTTATCCGTACCATGGGCTACGCCCATGATGTTGACGTTGTTGAACTCCGGACCGGTGTCACGCCAGTAGGCGTGGGTCATGGCATGGAATCGGCCGATTTCCTGACCGGCTTGCACTTCCATGCCCGGCGGGACCGCCCACTGGCACAGTGCGTTGAACCGCGTGAGGCGCTTGCCGCCTGCCGACGGTTTGACATGCTCCAGGAACGTGCTGAAGCGACCGATCACGCCACGAGCGTCCAGCGATTGCGCGACGCGCAGGAACGTCTGAAGGTCCACTCCGGCTTCGGCGGCCCGGGCTGCCCAGAGATCGGGAACAATCTCCTCCGGCTGAAACTCACGCTTCAAAGGGATCAGCACCTGCCAGTCCAGATCGGACAGTTCGATGATGTGCGTGTCTTTTGGCTCAGCCGGCTGGGGATCTTTGCAGCCGGGTTCCAGGTTTCTGCGTCGCATGTGTCCTACCCCCAGGGCAAAGAGCTTGCGCGCGGGCATGAGACGGAAGGTCGTCGCACCGGTCTTTTCACACAGGAGTTGGCAATGCTTCTCGAGGGAGTATCCCGGGGGGACTTTGAGTGTCGTCCAGAGACGATACCGGGCGGCTTCGCCGGGGGCGTCACTGGTGCGCAACACGACATGCCCCGTAAACGGATCATTGGCGAGCAGCCAGTCGAATACAGCGTGCAGCTTGTCTTCGGGCGCGATCCAGGCGACGAGCGCGCCCTCGGCAAGGCTGGTGGTGATCAGTGTCTGCCGCACGCGGCGGATGGTGCCGGCTTGCAGCATGGCGCGAATGCGTTCGATGACGATTGGCTGATCCACGCCCGATTTGGCGGCGATTTGCCCGATCGGATCGGCATGAAATCCCTGGATCTGATCCTCGGACACCGCAAGAATCCGCGCATTGATCGGGTCGGTTATCTCTACGGAGATGGTTGGGGTATTCACAGCCGTCATTGTAGGGGCTGCTGAAAGGCTGTCTTCGGCTGGAGAGAGGCAAGGCATCTCCCACAGGCGATTAGTCCATCAGAGTATTCGCGGTTGACGGCGGTCTATGAGGAGGATCTCGGATCGCTCATGCGGAACTCGCACCGAAAAAGGGCGTAATCAATGGAGTCTGCTTGACCAATCCACTACAGTATGCCTGTCATGAGCATTTCCCCACCCAGGCCAGTTCGATCGCCACGTGCATTTCACGTGATGACCAAGCCGATCGGGCCCATCTGCAATCTTGACTGCAAGTACTGCTTCTATCTCGAAAAAGAAGCCCTGTATCCCTCGGGCGAGAAGTGGAAAATGTCGGATGAGGTGCTGGAGGAATACATCCGCCAGTACATTGAACAGCAGGATTTGCCCGAGATCAATTTCGCCTGGCAGGGGGGCGAGCCGACGCTCCTAGGGGTGAATTTCTTCCGCAAGGTGGTTGAGCTTCAGCGCAAATACGCCAACGGCAAGATCATCCACAATGCGCTACAGACCAACGGTACACTGCTGAATGATGAATGGGCGTCATTTTTCGCGCAGGAGAAGTTTCTCATCGGTTTGAGTATCGATGGCCCGCGCGAACTGCATGACAAGTATCGCGTCGACAAGCGGCAGGGGCCCAGCTTCGATGCGGTTGTTCGCGGGCTGGATTTTCTGAAAAAGCATGGCGTTGAGTTCAACACGCTCACCGTTGTCAACCGTGCCAACAGCTATCATCCGCTGAAGGTCTATAACTTCCTCAAGGAGGTTGGATCGGGATTCATCCAGTTCATCCCGCTGGTAGAACGTCTGCCGGAAGGGCGGCTGAAGGTATTGGGGTTTGATTTTGCCGAACCGCCTGATCCGGATGTGCCCAACCGGCCGGACCTGCCTGTCAGCGAGCACTCGGTCGAGCCGGAGCAGTACGGCAGATTTCTATGCGAGATTTTCGATTACTGGGTGCGGCACGACGTCGGCAGAACCTATGTGCAGATTTTCGATGTCGCTCTCGGCCAGTGGTACAACGGTATTTCCAGCCTGTGCGTCTTCGCGGAGAAATGCGGGTTGGCGCTGGCGATGGAGCACAACGGCGATCTGTATGCCTGCGACCACTACGTCTACGAAAAATACAAACTCGGCAATCTGATGAACCAGTCGTTGGGGGAGATGGTCGCCAGCCCGCAACAGCAGAAGTTCGGCAACGACAAAGCCGACACGCTTCCTCAGTACTGCCGCCAGTGCGAAGTCCGCTTTGCCTGCAATGGCGAATGCCCCAAGCATCGCTTCATGAAAACCCCGGACGGCGAGGAGGGGCTTAATTACCT
>CAZSJB010000003.1:0-9880 GCA_964606625.1 uncultured Tepidisphaeraceae bacterium
GCCATCCGCGCGGCGGAAAGTGCTGTCGGCGCTGCGCGAGCGGATGGGGCGGGGGATCGACCTGTCGCGGCGGGACTTGTCGCGGCCGGCGGTGCTGATCCATGCCGTCAGCCTGGGTGAGATCAACGCCACGCGGGCACTGATCGAGCTCCTGCGGCGCGATCGGCCGGAATTGCAGTTCATCGTGACGACGACCACCCAGACCGGCTACGACCGGGGCAAGCAGCTTTACGGCGATCAGCCGGATGTGACACTGCTGCGCTATCCACTGGATTTTTCGGGCGCAATCAGCCGGGTGCTGGATGGGCTGAAGCCGTCGGCTGTCGTGCTGATCGAGCTGGAAATCTGGCCGAACTTCCTGCGACATTGTGCGCAGCGACGGATTCCGGTGCTGCTGGTCAATGGCCGCATTACCCCCGGCAGCTATCGCAACTATCGCCGCGGCGCATTGCTCACCCGGCCGATGCTGCGAAGTCTCTCAGCCGTTTGTGTGCAGGATGAGGCCTTCGCGGAACAGTTCAAGGCTCTTGGCGCGCCGCCCGAGCGGATTTCGGTCACGGGGACGATGAAGTTCGATACCGCCACGCTGGCGGACCGGATCGACGGGGATGCGGAGCTGGCAGCCGAGGTCGGCTTATCCCACACCCGCGGGCCGATCTGGATCTGCGGATCGACCGGCCCGGGCGAGGAAGCCCTCATTTTGCCGATCTACCGTCGGCTGCTGGCGGATTACCCGTCGCTGCAACTGGCGATCATCCCGCGCAAACCCGAACGGTTTGACGAGGTAGCGGCCATGATCGAGCAGGCAGGGTTTACCTGCGTGCGGCGATCAAAGACAGCCGGCACCGAGGAGGCGGTTGGCAATGAAGATTCCAGTGTCGCGCATGTCGTTCTGGGGGACACGATGGGGGAGCTGCGCAAGTTTTACAGCCTGGCTGACGTGGTGTTTGTCGGACGGACCCTGGTGGACCTAGGACATCGCCAGCATGGCAGCGACATGATCGAGCCGGCCGCCCTGGCCAAGCCGGTGATCGTCGGGCCGTTCACGCACAATTTTGCGGATGCGATGCGGAAGTTCCGGACTGCCGAGGCGATCGTCGAAGTGGACTCCGCCGAAGCGCTCGAATCGGCTGTGCGGCAGTTTCTCAACGATCCATCCGCCGCCCAGGCCATGGGTCGCCGCGCCCAGGAGGTCGTCCGCACCCAGCAAGGCGCCACCCGCCGGCATGCCGACTTCATCCTCAAATATCTTAAAGCGACAGATAAGAGAATACTCGTCACCGATGGACACCGATGATTAATTGCATGTCTTATATCTGCATTTATCAATGCTCATCGGTGTCTATCAGCGGCTAAATTCAGATCAACTGATCCAAGCCACCAAAGCCCAGCGCCTCATACGTGAAGAACGGCTCGGCGTACTCAGTGCCGATGCGGCCACCGAAGTAACCATTCATGGTTTTGACCATCTTCGGTACGTCCGCGTTAACCTGCACCATCTGCGAGTCATAGGCTGTGATCGCAGCAATCTTGGTTTCGATCGTGTCGCTGATGTCGATGCAGAACGTCGGCGTAAAGTCCATCCGCAGATGCGTGCAGTAGTAGTAAATGATGCGCTTGGGGTAGCACGGCTCGCCCGGAATGGTAGGCACGTTCGTCAGCTTTGCGTCGAAGCGAGCATCCTCGCCGATGCGCGTCACGGCGACGTGATCCGGATGGGCATCGATGGGAAAGGGAAGAAAAATCCAGTCAGGACGAATCTTTCGATACACCGCCGCCATCTTGTGACGGTTTTCGAGGGTGTGCTCAACCATGCGGTTGGGCAAACCAAGCAGCGTGCGCTCCACGCCCATGATCCGCGCCGCCTCAGCGGCTTCGCGGGCACGGATCTCCGGCGTGCCGCGCGGGGTCGGTTCGCCGTTGGTCACATCCAGCAGATGGACGCGATGGCCCTGACGGGCGAGCTTGACGATCGCCCCTCCCATGCCCAGTTCCTGATCATCCGGATGGGGTCCGACGACAAGAATGGTTGCCATGAGTTTCTCCGCAATGCCTGAAGGCAAGCTCCTTTATCGGGATAACTGATCTATCGACGGCGGCGACGCGGATCGCGATAGCGCATCCCCACCTCGGGCGCAGCCCGAACGGCCAGCTCCTGCAAGGCATTTTCAGCCGCCTCCATGTCGGCGGTCATCCAGACCGCCGCAGCCAATCCGGCCAACCGCTCCGCCGCGAACGTATGCTCCGGCATGGGCGTTATAAGTTTCCCAGCCGCACCTGCCATCCCACCCGGCAGGGCATTGATCTGATCCGCAAATCCATGGGCACGTCGCACCAACGCGACGATCGGCGCGAACTGATTGCGGATCCGCCGCACCGCATCCGTATCGGCTCCGGATCCATCGGCTGCACTCACCACAGCCGATGACAGTGCATTCTGCAGGGGGATCAAAATCGACTGGAACTGCTCCTGGGTCATCGTCCAGTCCGCCCAGCGCGACAACGCCGACCATTCTCCGGGATTGGCTCCCAGCTCAATCGCCTCACGGACGGCATCCACGAGTTCGCGCATCCGATCCAGCTCCGCCAGGCGCTGCGGATTAATCTCCGCACCACTGGCAAGCGCCGACGCCTGCTCAAAGACAATCGCCCGCCACCGCTGATCAAATGCCCCCGCCTGCCCACCGGTATAGGGACGGGCCTGCTGGGCAGGCAAGTCAGACATCGGGTTGCTTTCCAGCGCCTGGGCAAGATCGCTCAGACGGATGGCAGCGCGGAAGACGGTCTCGTTCTGATCGCGGGCAGCAACGGCTGCCGGCGATGCGATGGCGATCGCCAATCCCTGCATGCGACGCTGCAATCCCCCCAGGGGGCGGGGTTTGTACCTGTCGAGCGTCTCGATGGCCGTAGGAACCTTATGCAGCAACTCGATCAGCTCGACGGCGCGCCCCATGTTGCGCGCCTCGGCAGCAAGCTCATGGGGGGTCGCGCCGAACACACCACCCACGCCAAGGCTGTCCACGTTGTTGATAAACGCAGCATGCGCATCGGCATAAGCCTGGATCAACTGGTCATAGGACTTGCGAAGCTGCGGGTCCGCAGGCGGTTCGTTGACTAACTGCTGGCGGCGCTGGGAGTTCCGAAGGAAGGCATCAAGGGCATCAAACACACTGTCAGCCTCAGCCGGATTGGCCTGGGCATACGCCAGGGCACGCGCGAAACGGTCGCGCTGCTGGGGGGTGAGTTGCAGGCGGCCGATGCGAGTGAGGGTCTGGCGATAGGGCTGTAGCAGTTTCATACGCTCAGCACCGGCATCCTGGAGGCGCGGATCCGAAGAAAGTGCCAAGGCCTCCGCCAACTGCTGTTCAAGCTGAAGGCGCGACTCGGGAGAGACACCGGTGTTGCTCGCCAGCCCGCGCACCATGCTCATCGCATCGCGCAGCAGGAGGGTAAGCCGCTCCGCTTCCTTGGATTCCGGATCGGCTTCGGTGGCCTCCTGGGCAAGACGCGCCACATAGACCAGTTGCGACCGCAGCCCCGGGCTGACCGGCACGATCTGTGCTTCCTGGGCCAGTTCATTCAATGTCGGTGGGCGATCCTCAGCCGGATCCTGTCGACGGGGCGCTCGGCGGGGGCGCATGGGCGGCGGCGCGTTCACCGGCTGCTCCGAGGCGATGCGCAAGATGGCCTGTCCCACCTCGGTGGCGATCTTGTCCAGCTCCGACGTGTCAGACAGATCGGGAAGTTTATAGGTCATCTGGTGGAGGCGCCTGAGTCCATCCGCCTGGGAAGGCGACCAGGGCTGCTGGCCGCGAGCCCGCCGGATCTGGTCGAGCTCATTGCGTGCTTCCTCCATCGCCAGGGCACGGGCATAGAGCGCCGCCTGCAGGTCAGCATCTTCCGCACGGGCAAGCTGTGCCCACATCCAGCGGTGAATGATGCGCAGATCGATATCCAGGTCGAAGCTTGCCCGCTGGGCGGCGGAAACCTTGGCGCGCTGCATTACCAGGTCAGCGATGGTGCGATCCAGCTCCGTCAGCGGCGGGGCAACCAGCGCTGCGACATCCAGCGGATCGCCCCGCGCCAAGGACCGATTCGCGGGAATGAGCAGCATCCCCAGCAAGGCTCCCAGCAACAGCAATGAATAGCGGGTAGATGTTTTGGCGGCGAGCGAATACGACGTCATGCTTTCTCCGATTGCGACTTTGAAGGCGGGTGATGCAACATACCGCATCGAACCGCCTCGGCATAGACGCACTCCAGGCTGTCCACCATGACGCGGGTGTCAAACCGCTGCAGCGCAAAGTCGCGTCCGGCGGCACCCATTTCAGCCCGCAGGGCCGCGTTCGGCAATAATACGCTTAAAGCGCGCCCAAATTGTTCAACATCAAACGGAGGAATAACAAATCCGGTTTTTTCATGGACCAGGGCTTCGGCATTGCCGTCGATGTCGTAGCAGATGACCGGACAACCCGCCAGGCTCCCCTGAGGCAGCGCCCGAGCCAGGCCTTCGCGGCGCGACGGATGAGCCAGAATGTCCATCGCGCCAGTGTAATTGGGAATTTCCTCCGGCGGGACCAGCCCCGTGAGAATGAACCGATTCTGCAAGCCCATCCGGGCAATCGATCGCTCATATAACGACCGCAGCGACCCATCTCCTACCCACAGGAATCTGACATTGGGATAATGGCTGCACAATTGCGGCGCCAGTTCCAGCAGATCTTCATGTCCCTTCAGATCAAACAGACGTGCGATCGTGCCGACAACCACATCGCTTTGTTTCACACCCAGCCGTCGCCGCATCTCCTCTCGGGGCACCGGCGGATTGATAAATGCCGCCGTCTCCATCCCGCTGTAGACCGTCACATACTGTTCCGGTCGACCGATACCGGCTTCCAGGGATTGGCGCGCCATGGCGTCGGCAACGCAGACGATCCGGGTCGTCAGCGGCGCCGTGATCTTTTCCAGGTACCGGTAAACCGCATTCGCCACGCGGGACGTGGAGGCGGTAAACGCCAGGCCGTGAATCGTATGCACGATCGCGGGCACACGGGCACGCCGCGCTGCCCATCGGCCAAGGATGCCCGCCTTGCTGGAATGGGTATGCACCAAGTCGGGCTTCAGCTCTTTCAGGAGACGCACCAGTTCCGAATAGGTGCGCCAATCCCGCACCGCGTGGATCGATCGGCGCATGGCATCGACCTCAATCACGCGATACCCATAGCCGCGTGCACGATCCATCAACGACCCTTCCGGTCCAATTCCCGGGCCGGTGATCAGGGTCACCTCATGGCCCCGATCATGCTGGCCTTCACAGGAAAGCAGCGTGTTTTCCTGCGCTCCGCCGATGATCAGTCGCGTAATGATGTGGACAATCTTCATTCCCGGCCAAAGAGGGTAGCCGGACGGATCGATTGAGGAAAGCTATCTCTTCTCCCCCCTGCGTGGCATTGGTCAGTCAACCACCAGGCTCATTGCCTACGGCAATACCCCTCGGACGATGCGATAATCGCTGTCCATCCACCAGGAGATGCCGGTCTTCTTTCCACCGCCGTCATTGAAATTGTAATTGGAGGTGCGTACCAGGCGTCCCGCATCACACGATTCTGCATGCCAGTCGGCAAAAAGACCGTTGGCATGTCCATGATGCGCCATCCAGACACCCGTCGTTCCGTCGAAGAATCGATCGGTCCACCATCCGCGTCGTGCATTGGATTGTGGCGAAATGGTGTCCATCACCAGCGCAAAATCCATCGGTTGCCGCACGCGCGCGAGATGGGTCAGGCGGTATGCGGGATTTGTGGGCAATCCAAGTTGAACCAGTGTCGGATCGCTGTTGTGCCCGTGGAGCATGCCATAATTTCGCCAGCCCACCGGATAGGTTTTGGGACAATAGAAGACATCAGGATTGGGAACCAGCCCATGGGAAAGCTTGGGCAGGCTTGGATCACTCGTATCCGTGCCGTCCAGGAACATGTACCAGGTCAATCCCCGAGTGGTGGTGTAGGTGGGCGGGCGATACAGATACATCTCATCCTGGGGAATGTACATGCGATTGGCGCTGGCATACATCTGCAAGCCGATGCCGATCTGCCGCAGATTGCTGAGGCATTGCACCGATAAGGCCTGCTCACGAGCACGGCTGAGGGCGGGCATCAGCAAGGCGACAAGGACTGCAATAATCCCTACCACCACAAGCAGTTCGACAAGCGTGAATGCTGAACGCTGGCGCATGACCCTTCTCCTCGTGAGCGATCCGCAGGAACAGCTGCTCCGCAGGGGTTAAGTGCGGCGCCGCGGTCGCATCAGCAGTGCGCCGGCAATCCCGCTCAGCAGCGACAATGTTGCCGGCTCGGGAACGAGCGCAAACGTGAACCCGCTGCCAATCGCAAAGGAGTGACCTGAAATGGAATAAATCCGGATTCCGGTTCCGGCGGGAATGAGCGGCACCTCGCTGCTGCCGTAGAGATTGGCCTGGGTGTACGTGTCCCCGGGATTGCCATCCCACAGGGAAAACGTGCCCGTTACCGGATCGAACGTCACCAGCGTACTGCCGGGCTGGATATCGGCTCCGATCCAGGCATCGGATTGGATGCCGAAAATCCCCTCGGAATTCATTCCACTGTAATCGATTTCCAGCAACTGCGATCCGACGTTCCAGGAAAATGTCCAGCTTTCCAGGCCGTCGAACAGTTGGTTGTTCACGCCCGTTTGTGAACCGTCGGCAGCCACGCGGATCTGGGCCCCTGGACTGCCCGCGGAATCCGTAACGCTCAGCGTGGTGATCGTCCCGGCGAAACCTGATTCGGTATCCAGGAACGGTCCGGCGGTATCCCCCGCCGCATGTTCATGAAAAAGATCGCGATTCGCAGAAAACCGAACATCAGCCGCTCCCTGAACCGGACCGGTCATCGCCAGTATTCCCATCGCCACAGCCGCGCAGGCACTCCAGATGCCGCTCCTGCTCATGTTGTTGCCTCCGAGATGAAATGAGGACTAAAGCTGATATGGGCTTTAATGCCTGTCTCAATATACCCCGGGTTGGAGGGGGGACTTCACAAATATTTCGTCAAAGTCTATTGCATTTCCGTCAAAGGGCGGTCATCTTGGCAAAATCAGGTCAACGTCAGCTTTCACCATGCAGCGGGCACGTCGCATTCTCCTTATCGTCGAAGCCGCCTCCGCTTATGGACGCGGCTGTCTGCGCGGCATTGCCCGCTACGCACGCGCCCATCCGGGATGGATCTTTTTCCACAGTGCCCGCTACCTCGTGCAAAAGCTGAATGTGCGCGAAATGCTCGCCTGGAAGGCGGATGGGATCATTGCGCGGATTGAGAACCAGCAGATTGCCGACATTGTCCACCAGATGGCCCTGCCGACGGTCGATATCCGCGGACCGAACCTGATTTCCGGCACCTATGGCGTATTCACCGACGACAAGGCGGTCATCCAGATGGCTGTGGACCATCTCATTGCCAACGGACTCAAGGAGCTGGCGTTCTGCGGATATTGCGGCATTGATTTCTCCGATGCGCGCCAGGCGGCATTCGAAGCGCTGCCGGAAATGCCCGGTGTGCAGCGTCACGTCTTTACGCGGAAACGCGCACGGCGGATGAGCCTGAAATCGGCTTCCTATGAACACCTGGGCCTGGTGGATCGCCATGCCCTGCAAGCCTGGCTGGCCGCACTGCCCAAGCCGGTCGGGATTATCGCCTGTAACGACACCCGCGGTCGGCAAATCCTCCAGGCCTGCGCGCAGGCCAACATCAAGGTGCCGTACGAGGTCGCTGTCGTTGGCGTGGATGATGACGATGTGCTGTGTGAGTTATCCCAGCCCACGCTCAGCAGCGTCGCGCCCAACCTCGAAACCATCGGCGCCACAGCCGCTCAATTGCTCCACCAGCTCATGGACGGCCAAACGCCACCGCAACGCGTCGTGCACGTCCCGCCAATTGCCGTCGAGGTGCGCGGATCCAGCGATATGCTCGCCGTGACCGATCCCAGTCTCGTCGAAGCCATCCGCTTCATTCGTGCCAATATCGCCAATGGAGTCAACGTGAAGCAGGTGCTGGGCCATTCCGCCGCGTCACGTTCCACGCTGGAACGGCAGTTTCGGGAGCACCTGGGCTGCACACCTTATGAATACATCCAGCGGCAGCGCGTGGAGCGCGTCAAGCAGTTATTGATGGATACCAACTATCCGATCGGACAGGTCACCCGCCTGGCGGGATTCCGCAATGTCGCGCACATGACCGCCGTCTTCCGCCAGCGAGTGGGCGTCACGCCGGGGCAGTTCCGCCGCGGCGCTGCCTGATGATTTGCTGTTGGGATCGATCACGTCCTGGGCAGCAGCGCCAGCACCGACTGGCTGGGCCGTGGAATGATATGTGTGGCAATCAGTTTGCCCAGGCCAAGCTGCTGGATACGATCCCGCCCGGCATCCACCGCTGCCCGCACGGCCGCCACATCGCCGCGCACCACCACGCTGATATATCCACCGCCCAGTTTCTCGCGTCCCACCACTTCGACACTGGCCGCCTTGCATGCCGTATCAATCGCTTCGATCACCGCGGTGAAGCCCTGCGTTTCGATAAATCCGATCGCATCGCCACCGCGATCTGCCGCCTGCGTCATGGTTTGCTCCTGCTCATGTTCGAGATTGTGAACGACATCCTGCTCGATCAACGGGTTGAACTCGGGCCTGGCCAGCCAACTGACCTGGGCAGTATCCGCCGGGGCGGCGATCACCGACGCCTCCACCCTGCTGTGCAGCCCACGGGCCAGCGCCACGGCTGCATCCACGGCAGCCTGCACCGCAGTCACGTCCTCGCCGCCAATCTTGATCACCACCCCCATCAGATCATTCAGTTCCGCCTGGATGACGCGCACTGCGGCGGCCTTCTCCATCGCGTCGACTGCCGCCATACCGGCGGTCCAGCTTCCGGTTTCGATGATTCCCAGTGGCATCATGATCCGCCGCCTCCCCGCGTCCTCGTTACGTCATCCCGCGCTGGCGCAGCTCCCGCATGACCGCAGCCGTCACTTCCAGCACCGGATCACGCTTCAGATCCACCGGCTGGCCCGCCAGGGCGCTGGTGGTCGTGGGGCAGCTCGATCCCGGATCAGCCAGCGTATCCACCACGCCGAAATCGCGCATCACGCACGACAGCGCCTGTTTGAGTTTCCCATCGCGGTTGGCGCGCTGTTGAGGACTCATCGGCTGACGCGACGGCCCGATGCGGAATCCGCGGAGCTCCAGCGCCGCCCGCACCCCCTCGGGGAAATCCGCCGCATAGAGAATCACATCGAAAAACTCGATCAGGCGCAGTTGTAGATGAACCGCCTCCTCCAGACGGCCGGCGTAGAACAGGTCATACATCCGCCGCGTGAGTTCCGGCAGCACCCCGCTGGTGGAAAGGGTTCCGCCATCAGCGCCCATGACCAATTGCGGCACGAGCGCCGCCTCCCAGCCGCTGAAGAACGCAAAATCGGGTCGGATCGGCCGAACGGCGGCAATCATCCGCGCCAAGTGCGCAACATCGCCACTGGAATCCTTGATCCCGATGATGTTGGGAAACTCTTCCGCAAGTCGCCTGATGTTGGCAACGCTAATCGGCGTTGCAAACAGGGGAATGTTGTAAAGCGTCAGATCGATGGGGCTGTGGCGGGCGATCTCGGCGAAATAGGCGTAAATGCTTTCGTCGCTGAGCTTGTAATAGATCGGTGGCAGCAGGGCGGCTGCGCGGGCGCCGTAGCCGGCGTAGCGCTCGCAGCTTGCGATCACCTCACGCGGGTTCCCGTCGCTGGCACCGGCCATCACCGGCACGCGATCGCGGCAGACCTCACACACCACCTTCGTGATCTGGTCACGCTCCTCCAC
>CAZSJB010000003.1:9890-24573 GCA_964606625.1 uncultured Tepidisphaeraceae bacterium
AGCGCAGGAACTCACCCACGCTCCCATTGGGATACAGCCCATGCACTCCCTTGCGGATCAGCCAATCGACGTAGCGCGCCAGCTCGTCGGTGTTGATCTCTCCGCGATCTGTGAGCGGCACGACGTTGGGCGTGAAGATGCCCCGTAGTTTCGCAGCCATCCATTCTCCCTGTCGGGTTACGGCGTTTGCGTTGTCATCTTACCCGCACCCACCGAAACCGCACGATCCAGCCCAAACTCACGACGGATCGCCTCGGTGTGTTCGCCGATCTCCGGCGAGCCGCGCTCCGTGGTCAGCGCCTGGTGGTTCAACCGCAGCGGACAGCGCAACGCCTGAAACATCGATCCACTGGAGCGCTGCACCGGCTGGATCATCTCCAGCGCTGCGAAGGCGGGGTGTTGCAGTAGGGTAGCCCAGTCCATCACCTGCGCACACCACACATCGGCTGGCTCGAGGATGTCCAGCCATTGGCGTGTGGTGCGCTGGCGCAGGCGATCCCCGATGATGCGCATGATCCGGTCGCGCTGGGTAAACGTCTGTGATCGATCAAACGTCGCCAGCTCCGGCAGTTCCAGCAGCGGTGCGAGCTTGTCCAGGGGCATCATCGCCAGGGCTAACCACCCATCGGCGGTGCGGTAGACACCGTAGGGCGCGCCCAGGTAAGCCTGGGCATTGCCGCGGGCCGCCCGGCGAGGCGAACGATTGCCATCATTGAGATAGGTCGTCAGCACCTCGAACTGAAAATCGAGCAGCGCCTCCAGCAGCGATGTTTCGACCAGCGCGCCCCGTCCGGTGACGCCTCGGCGCACCAACGCAGCCAGGATTCCCTGCACCAGAAAATGTCCGGCAAACATGTCGGCGGCGGCCAGGCCCATCGGCACCGGCGGGCCGGTGTCGACCGGCGCATCCTCCTCGCCGGCGGCGTCGCCGCTCAGCCAAAGCAGTCCGCTGAGCGCCTGCGCCAGCAGATCCTGTCCCGGTTTATCCTTCCACGGTCCGCGATCGCCATAGCCGGAGATGGCGCCATACACCAGCCGGGGATTGATCTGCCGGCAGGCGTCGTAATCCAGCCCCAGGCGCGTCATCACTCCGGGGCGGAAGTTGGTGATCAGCACATCCGCCTGCGCGATCAGTCGTTTCACCTGGGCCAGCTCCTCGGGCGATTTCAAGTTGGCTACATAACTTTCCTTGTTGCGGTTAATGCTGTGGAACAGCATCGAATCCGCGTCCAGCCGAAGATCGTTAATGTAAAGCTGGCGGCACAGATCACCCCCATCGGGCCGCTCGATCTTGATGACTCGCGCTCCCAGGTCCCCCAGCCGCAGCGCGCATAATGGTCCAGCCAGAAACTGGGAGAAATCGAGCACCAGCAATCCTTCCAGCGGTTTGGTTACAGACATTCCATCACTCCGATTCAGGCGACTGTGTTGTCGTCCAGGCGATAGATGCGCTTCGCATTCTGGCTGAACAGCTTTTGCTGATCCGCCTCGGACCAGTCCCGGGTGAGTTCGAGGGCCGCCTCGATCCATCAGCCCAACGGGCAAGTGAGCGTGCAGACCGGCCAGTCGCCGCCAAACATGATGCGGTCATGGCCGAAGCATTCGACCGTATGTTCCACATATGGCCGCAGCACATCGGTCGACCAGTTGGCGGGGTCGGCATACGCGACCAGTCCGCTGATCTTGCAGCCAATGACGTTCGGCTCATCCGACAGGGCCTTCAGATCCGCTCGCCACGGGTCCAGTTGGTTGCCTTTCACATCGGGCACGCCGCAGTGATCGACGATGAACTGCGTCTGCGGACACTTGCGCACAAGCTGGAGCGCAATCGGCAGTTGGCGCGCCAGCACACACAGATCAAACGTCAGCCCGCGCGGTCCCAGTTGCCGGACGTTGGTTGCAAATTGCTCGGATTGTGACAACTCATCCGGCGAGGTGTGCAGAATCCGGCGAACACCCTTGAGGCGGGGATGGGCAATGGCATCCAGGTGGGCTGCAAATCCGTCATGCTCCGGCCGACAGTTGGCCACAACGGCGGTGGTGAGGCTGCCGGGCGCATCAATCAGGTCATACATCCACCGCGCCTCGCGCACCATGTCCTCATCGACGGCGTCGCATTCAACGAAGACCGCCTGCACGATGCGCGCGCCAGCCGGCGCCTCGGCCGCCGCAGCCTGGTAGTCCTCGGGCAGAAAACTACGGTTGAGCTGCGGTATATCCGCCACCCATGGGTGACGATGACGGGACAGATCCCACAGATGCTGATGGGTGTCGATGATCTCAATCGTGTTCATGCGGATTGATACTGGAACTGGGCGTATTCGGTATACAGATCATTCAACTGCCGGGCCGTTTCCTGCGGCGTGGCACGGCCGGCAAGACATGCGTTCACCAAGTCGCCAGCGCGATTCTGAAAGTGCAAATATCCGGGAAAACGCGGACGCAGATACACGCTGTCGAGCGTGCGCCGGGTGCCACGGAAGAAATCCAGCGTCAGTTCATTGCAGTGCAGATCCTCCCACGCGGCTGCATGGGCCGGCTGACCGCCCGCATCAAAGTACAGCCCGCACTGGCAACTCTCAGAGGCAATCCAATACCCATAATCGATGGCTACCTCCGGATATCGGCAGCGGCTGGACACGGCAATGCCCGTGCCACCCAGGGCACTGCCGCGTGGCCCGGCGTCAGGGATACTTTCCGGAATATCCGTGAACTTCAGCCAGTGCGGGCGAAATCCCGCGCGGGCGTAATTGGTATAGCCATACCCCAGCGGGCAGTAGGCAATGACCTGGTTCTCGGCAGCAGCCATCCGCTCGTAGGCCTGAATCGGGTTCATGCCCAGGCACTCTTCCGGGACAACTTCCGCCAATGCGCGCAGTTGTTGGAGGACAACGATGGCAATCTCGGTGGGGAGCAGTTCCCCTTGGCTGTCCGTGCGACAGGGAGTTCCGCGATTGGCTGCCAGTGTGAAGAAACTCATCAGCGCATCGATCGGCTTGATCGGCCAGATCACGCGTCCGGTGCGTCCCAGTTCGATTACCTCATCCCATGACACCGGCGGCTGATCCAGCAGATCCGGCCGATAGCAGGCAACTTGCGTGGCGGCATCGATCGCCAGCGCCCACTGGCGGCCGTCGTACTGGTAGCTTTCATGGGATCCACCGATGCTGTTGCGCGCCAGTTCCGCCAGTTCGGCGGCGCGCGATGGAACATCCAGCGGCAGCAGGCATCCTTCTCGCGCCACAAACCCCGCATGCGGGTGATCGATCACGATCAGGTCATACATTTCAGCCAGTTGCTCGACCGGGAAATCCGCAAACGCCTGAAGCGATCTTTTCTCCCAGGTGATCTGCACGTCGGGATGCGACCGGGCATACGCCGCCGAAGTGGCAACCATCGGATCGTAGCCACGCGGATGATCCCAGGTCATGCCTTTGAGTGTCACCATGTCGCCTTGTCCTCATTCCGGAATCGGCGTGCCGCCTGTGGCATCGCTCTGGTAGCACGCCTCGACCAGCGCCATCGTGCGATAAGCATCTTCGAAATGTGTGATCAGCCGCTCATCCTCACCGGCTGAGAATCGCTGCAGGTTGCTCATGGTGCCGATGAAGGCATCGGGGAACCAGCGTCCCTCAAGCGGCACGTCTTGCCATTGGCCCTCGCGCGCACAAAGCTGCACCATCTCCGGTTTGCCGGTGGGATAGTTCAGCAGGAGCCCCAGGGTGACCAGAGCCGCGCCGTTGGTTCCCTGGAGAAAGAAAGTGGCGGCTTCGTGTTCGGGGCCGTAGGTGTAGTTGTGGTTGAGGCTGAGGCAGACGCGCGTCTGCTGACCGTAATTGAGAATGATACTGGTCTTGGTGCTCGCCAGATCGGGAAAATCGGGATGCCCGACGCTTTGGGCATAAGCCCCCGACGGCTCGCCCAGCAGGCTGCGGATCAGATCCAGATAATGGATCGAGTGCACAAGAATCTCAACGCGCTTCAGCTTCTTCAGAAACGGAAACAGCTCCCACGGCGTCCGTAGATTCAGCCGCACTTCCAGATCGGTGATCTGCCCGATCTGTCCGCGATCGATCGCATCGCGCACCACCATCATCATGGGCGCAAATCGCAACTGGAAATTGACCGCAGCCGTCAGTTGCTTCTGGCGGCAGATGTCGCGAATGCGGCGCGCATCAGCCAGATCAGCACCCATCGGCTTTTGCAGCAGCACCGCCGATCCATCGGGCAGGGCAGTGGCGATGTCGTACGCCTGCTGGGGTGGCACGGCTACATCAAACACGGCGTTGTGGTCCTGTGCCAGGTCAACCGCCTCCTCCAGCGACTGACAGACAACAGGAATGTTCCACTTCTCCGCCGTGGCGGTGGCACGGGCCAGATCAATGTCATACACCCCGCTGACGGCAAAGCCGGCCTTGCGATAGGCAGGCAGGTGTGCGTCGTTGACGATCCCGCCAGCGCCGATCAGCACAATCGGCCGGGCAGACGTGGGACGCGGCCAGAACTGGTTCGAAGACATGGCGCCCATAGTTTCCATTGTTAAATCTGAAGTTCAAGTATAAAATTACTGCATGGCGGTACGTTCTGTGATCAACAGGCCCCAGGGGTTGCGCGAATCATCGGGAGAAACCTCCGCCGGATATGCCGCCCCGGCACTGGAAAAGGGGTTGGATATCCTCGAATTGCTCGCCGCCAGCCCGGCAACGGGATTGACCCAGAAGCAGATCGCCGATCGCCTTAACCGCCGTCCCAGCGAAATCTTCCGGATGCTCGTGGTGCTCCATCGCCGGGGATATGTTCGTCGGCAGACGCCAGCCGATACCTATCACCTCACGGCGCGCCTGTTCGAGTTATCGCATCGCCATCCCCCCGTGCAGCACCTGCTGGAAACCGCCATTCCGCTGATGCGCGAAGTCGCCACAGCCGCCCGACAGAGTTGCCACCTGGCGGTACGGGAAGGAGAGGACGCCCTCACCCTGGCAAAGATCGACAGCCCCGATGCCCGAGGATTGTCGGTGCGGGTGGGGGTACGATTTCCGCTGGAAACGACCGCCAGCGGACGGGTCCTGCTTGCTTTCGGTGATCCGCCGGGTGACGAATCCAGCCTGGACCTGATCCGACGGCGCGGATTCGAGCGCCGGCGGAGCGGCACACACCGCGGCGTGATCGACCTGAGTTGTCCGGTGCTGGATTACCGTGGTGTGGCCCTGGCGGCGATGACCATTCCCTACCTGACGCGGCGGGGCGAGCAGCGCAGCGAGGTGGACAAGGCCCTGGCGGTGCTGAAAGAGGCTGCTGCCACAGCCTCTCAATCGCTGGGCGGCGCACCACCCCCCTTCAGCTAAAGCAGGCTATTGCAAGGAGTTGGCGCATGTCAGAGCGATACTACGAGTCCTATGTCGTTGGCGAGACGCGCATGACCTCCGGCCGGACGATCACCGAAACCGATATCGTCGTTCATGCCGGTCATTCCGGTGATTTTTATCCGCATCACATGGATGCCCAGTGGTGCGCGACCCAGCCATTCGGGCAGCGCATCGCGCATGGCACGATGACGTTTGCCATCGGCATCGGGCTGACGGCCTCCGGCGAAATCAATCCAGCCGCCATGACCTATGGCTACGATCGTTTGCGCTTTCCACGCCCGGTGTATATCGGCGACACCATTCGCACGCGCGTCACCATCGCTTCCAAGGAAGATGATCCCAAGCGCCCTCAGCAGTATGGACGCGTGGTGGAGAAGGTGGAGGTCCTCAACCAGCGGGATGAATGCGTGCTGGCCTGCGAGCATATCCTGCTGGTGCGCAAAGCGCCGGCTGAGGCATCCTGATGCGGTGGTTGAAAAATGGACCGTTATTTTCGAACGCCTGAGGGCGGGGGCGCCAGGGGCAGGTATCCGCCACGGGCGGGGGTGACCGGATCGATCGTCACAAACGCCTTTTCGTCGGTGTTGTTGATCAGTTCCAGAGCTTCATCGCCGCGACGGCGCGGAGCGACGACAAACAGCACCTCGTTGCTGCCGCTGCGCCCTTCGCCGGTGACGCTGGTGACCCCAAAATGAGCATCGCGCAGCCGGTGGCGCAGCTCGGGGGCCTTTTCCTTGCTGATCACGCGCAGCAGTACCCATCCTGAGGCGATCCACTGCTCGATGGTGATGCCCACGACCGTGCCCATGGCGAATCCACTGGCATAACCCAGGACATTCCACCAGTTGTCGACCTGGTCAAACACTCGTCGCACGGCGAGCAGCCAGATGGCCGCTTCCAGAAACCCCAGCCCGGCTGCGAATCCCCTGGCGCCGCGCACCGTGAACATCACGCGCATCGTGCCGATCGATACGTCGCAGATTCGCAAGGCAAAGATAAGCAGGGCTCCAACAATTGCTTCCATGCGGTCGATCTCCCGGTTCTGTCCCATACGCCGATTCATGGATGTAACCCGATTCCAAACCGGCTGGACAGGTTTAAACTTATGCGGACTGGCTGAGGATGCAATGTGCAAACGTTGCGCTTTGGCGCTTGATTGCAAAAGCATTCTGGCGGACACTTCCGTCAGCGCAGCTCCCGTCTTGTTTTAGCTGTGATGAATTACTTTCAGGGAATGAGGACGCACATGGCTGATCCATACACACCTACCAAGCAGCAGAAGTTCACGTTTGGCCTCTGGACCGTCGGCAATGTTGGGCGCGATCCGTTTGGCGAACCGACGCGCAAACCGCTTTCGCCCGCACAGATCGTCGATCTGCTTGGCCAGGTCGAAGGGGTCTACGGCGTCAACTTCCACGACAATGACCTGATCCCCATCGACGCCACGCCCCAGCAGGCCGAGCAGATCAAGAAGGATTTCAAAAAGGCCCTGCGCGACAACGGCCTGGTCGTGCCCATGGCGACGACCAACCTGTTCACCGATCCGGTCTTCAAGGATGGCGCATTCACCAGCAACAACGCCAAGATCCGCGCTTACGCCATCCAGAAGACCATGCGCGCCATGGACCTGGGCGCCGAGATGGGCGCCAAGATCTACGTCTTCTGGGGCGGCCGCGAGGGTGTGGAATCGGATGCCACCAAGAACCCGGTTGATGCGATCAAGCGCTTCCGCGAAGCGATCGACTTCCTGTGCGATTACTCAATCAGCCAGAAATACGGTTACAAATTTGCCTTCGAAGCCAAGCCCAACGAACCGCGCGGGCATATCTACTTCGCTGTCACCGGCAGCTATCTGGCGCTGATCCCGACGCTGAAGCATCCGCAGATGTGCGGCGTGAACCCCGAGGTCGCCCATGAGCACATGGCGGGCTTGAACTTCGTCCACCAGGTGGCAGCCGCGCTGGAACAGAAGAAGCTGTTCCACATCGACCTGAACGACCAGGAGTTTGGCCGCTACGACCAGGACTTCCGCTTTGGGTCAGCCAATCTCAAACACGCCTTCTTCCTCGTGAAGCTGCTGGAAGACTACAAGTACAACGGCCCGCGGCATTTCGATGCCCATGCCTATCGCCAGAGCAATTACGACGATGTGAAGGAGTTCGCCAAGGGCTGCATGCGGACCTACATGATCCTGAAGGAAAAAGCCGACCGCTGGAACAAGGACAAGGAAATCCAGGGCCTGCTCAAGCAGATCAACCAGGAAGACCCCAGCCTTGCCCGCATCACCCGCCGGTTCACCACCCAGGGCGCCAAGAAACTGCTTAGCACGAACCTCGACCGCACCAAGCTCGCGGAGGCAGCCCTTCCGTATGAAAAGCTCGATCAGCTCACCATGGAGATCCTGATGGGCGTGCGGTAGGGGAGATGGTCTTTTGGCTTAACCGCCAGAAGAAGAGAAACCAGACGCGGGTGGCACGGGTCGCGGCGTTGCCCTGACCGGTGTCACCCGCTTTCTTTTGCGCGTCCCCCTCCCTGGAGGCCACGATCGCGGTGAGTCCAGCTCCGTTGGTGGCTTGGCGGGCAAACTTTATCGGGCCACGACATTCCTCCCATTCCACTCAAATTATCCAATTTAACAAAAGTTCCCCTGTCAGGCGGCCGATACAAGGGATGTAAATTGCCTATTTTGACACAAGGAGCAGGTCATGGCAGTCATCCAGGAAGTCGTTAAGACGCGGCCGTTCAAGGTTCTGGAAGCCAATGGGCAGGGTGCAGGCATCGAGCGACGCGCCGCCCGCCGGCACGATATGGAGCCGGCTGAAATCACCGTCGACCGCTGGGAAGGCGGCCGCCGCACAGGCACCCCCCTGGGGCGGCTGATCGACCTCTCCGCCAACGGAATCCGCATCCGCACCGCCGATTCGGGCATCCGCGCCGATCAGCAGATCCGGCTGCGCCTGGAGCTGCCCGCCTACGCCGGCATCAGCCCGTTCGTGGACACCACCGGCGACACCCCCAAGCCGAAAAATGAATGGGTCGGATGGATCGCCGTCACTCGCGTGAACAAAGTCAATGATCGCGAATGCGACGTCGCCGGGCGCCTGGTCGACATGGACGATATGGATCGTGGCATGCTCGCCCTGTACCTCAGCACTCAGCCGCTGGCTGCGTAACCTCACACCCAAAACAATCCAACACGCTTACGACCGACCCGCGGGCCACCTCCTCCCGCGGGTTGCGTGTGTTTCGGAGGAGGAATTCTGCCACAGATTCAGATTCGAGTAATTGCGCGATTGGCCGTGATGCAGGATGCATGGTTCAGGCTGCTCACGCATCATGCCCTGCTTCATCTGTGGCTAAACATCTCAAACTTTCATCCGCAGATGCTTCGCATGGAACTTCAAGGCATCCTGGATGTGCAGATCCCAGTAGGCCCAGTCATGGGCGCCGGGAAACTCTTCGTATTCATGCGGGATGCCCATTTCATCAAGCCGCTGCGTGAACTCGCGGTTGTCTTCGAAGAGAAAATCCTCCTCTCCGCAGTCGATGCGGATCTTGGGCAGACGGCCGACGGCCTTGGCATTTTCAGCCAGGTGCAGCAGGTCATGCTCCGTGCCGGCTGGGTTCTTGCCGAAGATCTGCTGAAACTCCCACGCGCTCAGCGGGCTGCGTTTGTCCTGTTTGCGCGAGCCGATCATCACCGCACCGCTGTGGCTGTTGGCGCTGATGAACAGGTCCGGATACCCCAATGCGATGCGCAGCGCGCCATAGCCCCCCATGGACAGCCCGCCAATGCACCGGCTGGTCCGTCGCGCCCGCGCCGGGAAATTGCGCTCCACGAACTGCACGCAGTCATGCGCGATATACCGCGCGTAGTCATGCCCCTGGTTGTGACGGGTATAAAACCCCCGCCCTCCATCCGGCATCACCACGATCAGCGGCAGCCCTTCCACATACCGCTCGATGCTGCTTTGTCTTAGCCAGCGCGTGTGATCATCGGTCAATCCGTGCAGCAGGTAAAACGTCGGATAGGGCGGCTTGCCCACCTCCGGCAGGATCACATGCATCGAAACCCGTCGACCCAACGACTCGCTGAACCAGTGAACGTGGCAAAGTGACATGGGGGCAAGTCTATCATCCGGGCACAGGCAGAGGAAATTGCGCGATTGCGTGAGCGCGGGATTGAGCGATTGAATCACGGACAACCGATTCGCATCCTTCCCCCCCCCCGGCGAAAGCGGCAAGGCTTCGCCAGATTACCTGTTGATCGATGGAATTCAGCCTGAATTCTTGATTATTTTTGCAAAAAAATGGGGGGGGTAAAATTGCACTGTTCGCTTGGTAAAAGCGAGGGACCGCCACAGGGCTGGTGGCGGAAATCAGTGGGTGTTTTCACGAAAGGTGCAGCCATGCAGCGCATCACATCACAAAAAGGGGCGATCGGCGTCAATCTCGAAACGCTGGAACCAAGACGACTTTTGAGCGGCACGGTGGAAGCGGTTGATCGGGTCGCGCCATTTCCCATCACCGCATCGCCAACGCTGACCGAGGCGCCGAGCGCGCAGGATACCGAGATGACCCGATGGATCGTCAACTTCGAGCGGCCGACGTTTGAGCTGTTTCCCGGCGGCAATCGGGCAGTCGATCTGGATGCCATCTACAATCCGGAGGTGATCATCGACCGCGACGCCCAGATCGCCGAACTCGGTTCGGAGATCCGCTTCGTTCACAACCTGGTGCATCAGTATTCGATCCTGGTGGAAGCCCCCGCTGACATGACAGAAGCCCAGATGACGGCCATCCTGTCGCGCCTGGACGGTTTCAAATCCGTCGCCCAGGATCAGGTTATCGTGTCGGGTCGCCCGTCGGGCGAAGTGTTCAGCCAGCAACGGTCAGCCGGCACATCGCCAGCCGGCGGCTTCTGGATCGATCACACCGGCAGTTCGCTGGTCGATCTCGACGACGACGCCGACAACGCCATCCTGATGCTGACCACCCCGGCGGGCGAATTACTCGGGTAAGCCCGGCTGCTGACACAGAGCAGGAATGACTGGCGCACCCGTGCCCCTTCAGATCATGGACCTTGCACCATTGATCGCCGATACGCCCGTGGGCTGAGGTCGAACATCGCACGGAATCGCAGCGACAGGTAGAACGGGCTGGAATAGCCCATCTCATCGGCGATCTCCTGAATGGTCAGGTGCGGGTGTTCCAGCAGCCGCTTCACACGGAACAGCCGATGCTGCTCCAGGAAGCTCCCGGGCGATTGGCCGACCTGCTGGCGGAACAGCAGCGCAAATCGGCTGCGCGACAAGCCCGCCGTCTCCGCCATCGCTTCCAGGGACGGCGGATTCGCCAAGTGCTGCATCATCCAGTCAATCGCCCGGCGAATACGGGGATCGTAGCGCGCCGCTGCCGAGCGCGGGTTGGCTTCATCCGCCAGCAACAATCCCCGCTCCAACGCATTCAGCCCCAGCGCCTGCGGATGGCCGATCGCCTGCTGCGCAAAGCGGTCCATCGCGCGAAACTCCCGCAGCACGCGCGGCTGAAGTTCCTCCGGCAGCGACAGCTTCATCACTCCCGGCGCGATTGTCGGCCAGTCCAGCCACGACACCATCTCATCTCTCGGCACGAAATGAACCCAGATGTTGTGCCAATAGTACTGCGGCCCTGCGGTGCCGTAGTCCTGCGGTGCGCCGGGATGGATCACCAGGATGTCGCCGCGCGCCAGCGGCGTGTCATCACCCTGGTGCGTCACGCGCCCCGCCCCCGTGACGGTATAGATCGCCAGCCAGTCGGCTCGCCCCCTGGGGCGATATGCCCGGTACGTCGGTCCACGGCCGATCCGCTCACCGGTGAGCAGCGGCCCTGCGGGCGGATTGTCCTGGTCGCGTGGGGGCGGCTTTTTCTTGTTCATGGATCAGCCATGGCGCCCGACCGAAGGAGGGGTTGAAGGGGGATCGGGCATCCCGTCCAACACCCGGACGATGCAGGACGATCTTATAGGTAAACAGGATCACATTCTATTCAATTCACCCGCCAAACTCGGCACACTCGGTCACCATGGAATACGATCTTCAAGACTATCTATTCGATCTTCAGGGCTACTTTGTCATCAAGAACGCCGTTGATCCGGCCCACATCGCCGAGTTGAACGCCGCGCTGGACAAGGTCCCAGCCGATCTGCCGTACCAGGACTGGTGGGGCAATGTCCAGCGGCTGGACAACAACAAGGACGCCGGCATGGAGTTGCAGAACATCGTCGAAGCCGGCGAACCCTTCGAACGCCTGATCGATCATCCAAGCTGGATCGATCGCATGCGACGCTACTGCGGCGAGCGGGGTACATACGTCGAGGGATTGTTCATCGACGAATGCTTCGCCTCGATCCGGCGCACGGGCGGATTTTTCGGGTTTCATTCCGGCGGATGCCGCGGCGCGATGCGCGGCAAATACCTGTTCCAGCAGGGTCGGTGGTTCTGCGGGCAGGTGAATATCCTGCTGGCGCTGACCGATATCGGGCCCGGCGACGGCGGTACGGTTGTTATCCCCGGCAGCCACAAGTCCAACCTGGTCCACCCCGAATTGAACGTAAGCTGGGAAGAAATCATCCAGCGCGGCAATCACGATATTGCCGGCGGCGTGGTGAAGGAAGTTCATCTCAAGAAGGGCGATGCGCTGCTCTTTGTCGACGGCATCACGCACGGCGCGTCAGCCCGCACCAACCCCGGCGAGCGGCGCGTGGTCATCTATCGCTACGGCGTAAGCTGGGGCGCCACCCGACACGGCTACCGCTACAGTCGCGAGCTGCTCGACCGTCTGACACCCGAACGCCGAAAGATCCTCGAGCCCATCCCGCCGCGCACCACCGGCCGACCCGGCGGTCCTGCGCGCTAAGACGATGCAGATCAATTGAACGGTGCCACGAGCTACCCCGCCCGTGACCGCCATTCAGAGCAGAACAGCCGATATACCAGACGGTCGTGTCATCCACTTATGGGCACGTTCAGGAGGACCGGCTGCCGAAGATCGGCTTCCCCAACGTGCCCCAGGCTTTTCTGTCCTGGAGGCTGGGCAGCACCGCCTCATCCCGGCGATGCATCCGCCCGAAGAGGCGCTCCTGCAGAAGCTGCACCATCACTGCCAGCATAAAGCCGCCGCAGATCGCCAGGGTAAAACGGAAAGGCATCGTGTAAAAATTGGAAACGTGCGTCGGTAAAAACGGCATTCCGGTCAGCAGTCCTGCCAGCGGCAACCACAGCGCTTTGCGCCGCAAGCGCGCCACCACCCACACCCCGGCATATCCCACCACGGCAAACAGGCTGTTGAAAATCAGCAGGTCTACAAAATGGTGCCTCCATCGCACCCCAGCGAAGCGCCCCATCAGTCCGCCGGTGGTCGTATCGCCAATCAGCAGATACAGCATGCGATTGCCGGTCCGCCACCAGAAGGCTTCAGGATCGTTCGTATACAGGTGTTTGAAGCGCTCCCACAAGTCGTCGTAGTAGGCCACCTCGCCCATTTCGAGCATCAGCCGGCGCTCTTGCGGATCCTGAAAGGTATGACGCGGAACCGTAACCGGCGTCTGAATGCCGCTGGACTCCGGAAGATTGCCGTGCCACAGCTCCAGGCTGTAGTTGCCGCGGATATACATCAGCCGATCGAACACCGCGTAGTTGCGGATCGTCCAGGGCAGGATAATCAACACAAATCCCAGCAGCGCCACCGCACTCAAGACCATCACCGGTTTGCGGCGATCCCACAATGACCGCAGCGAATCCATCCCGGCTGCCACCAGCACCAGGACCGGGTAAGCCAACGTCAGGCTGGGGTTGATCAGGCTGAGCACTCCCAAGCCGATGCCCAAGGCAAACAACCGGCGCCACGTCGGGCCGCTGCGCGCGATCACGATGGCTGCGACGATCAACCAGGCGAACAGGGCAATCGCCGGCAGGCGATCCCATACAAAACGCGCCTGCTGGAGGTAGATCAGATTCACCGACATCAGCGCCGCAGCCCAGCCTCCGGCGGCTCGGCCAAACAGCAGCTGCCCGATCATATACGCGCCCGCGGCGATCGCGGCAAAGCACAGTGCATTGAAGGCGATCAGGATCGTGCGGGAAGCGTCACTGTGAACGCCGGCAGCGCGATACACCAGCGAGACCAGCCACGGATACAACGGCGCGGAATAGGACGTCGCCGGCGCCTCGGGTGAAGGATCCATGGGGGAGCGGAATCCATGCCCCTGTGCCAGGTGGGCGGCGATCAGTTCCTGTTCGTAAAGTGGTTCGGGGACCGGCTGGCGGATAAGGAAATATCCCCCGCAAATCACCAGCGCCGCACATGCAGCCACCAGCGTCCAGATCCAGTCGCGCTGAGTGGGTCGACAGCCATCAAGCTCCGCTTGCACCATAACGACTCCTTCCTCTGGTCCTGGGGCGGGAACGACAGGTCAGACCTTTGGAAAAGGGCTGAGCGGCCTGAACGGCAGGAAACGATATTCAGGGTCGTCGGGATGAAATCTCCTCAAAAAAACTCTGCGGTTTTCAGGAACATTTCTCCACGTCATCAAAGGGAACCATGATGCGGGCCAATTGCCTTTTCTGACAATCCCAAATTTTGTTTGCAACGTTTTAGGGTTTGAGATGTCTATAGATCGGGGGATCTCCTTAGCCGGCCGGCTAAGGGGAAGTTCACCTCATTTCTTCAACGGAAAGGAAATCGCGATGAGCCAGACTACCGTGAATCAAAGCTGGGCAACACACACCGACCCCAGAACGGATCAACCATCTGCCACGAGACAGAACCCTGTTGCGCGCCGGTGCGAAAACGAACCCAATCAAACCCAATCTTCTTCCCCGGTTATCGCCATTTTTCGAGCGCCAGTGAGATTTGATGGGTTTGAATGGATCGTTGGTTTTTTCAAACGAACCCAACACACCTGTTGCGCAAGTGGACCTTGAGAAGAACACAGGCGCAGCGCGCAGAATGCCTGCGACGAGGACGATCGCTCTGTCGCGAAGCCGGATTATCCCTCTCGCGGGGGCAGGTTGACCGACTGGACGCGAACGATGTTCGGCCGCTTGCGCAGGTCTTCGATGAGAGCCGGCGTCGGTTCGGAGTCGGTTTTGATGAGCATGAGCGCCATGGTCGAGCCGTCCGGCTGAGTGGCGCGGCTGATCACCATATCGGCGATATTGACGCCCTCAAAGATGACCTCGCCGCTTGTCGGGTCTTCCATGCAGTTCAGACAGCGCAGAAAAGTGCTCTTGCCGCTTCCGGACGGCCCGATGATCACGACCTTCTCGCCCTTTTTG
>CAZSJB010000004.1:0-7943 GCA_964606625.1 uncultured Tepidisphaeraceae bacterium
CGAGCGGGCATCGCCGATGGATTCCATGTAGATGACGATGCTGTTGGTTTTCGGATCATTGCCCAGGTAGTCGATCAGGTCTCCCCAGTTGACGTCCAGCATGGATCCAATGGAGACAAACGAGCTGAACCCGACCTGTTCGCGGAAGGACCAGTCCAGCACAGCCGTCATCAGCGCGCCCGACTGGCTGATGAATCCGACGTTGCCCGGCCGGGCCATGCCCTTGGCAAAGCTGGCGTTGAGGCCGCTGATAGGATTCATGACGCCCAGGCAATTGGGGCCGATGATGCGCATCTGCCCACGACGGGCCTGCTCCATCACCTGGCGTTCGAGTTCAACCCCTTCAGGTCCGATTTCCTTGAAGCCGGCTGAGATGATGATGGCGGCTTTCACACCGGCATCGACACATTGCTGAATGATGCCCGGTACGGTTGGGGCGGGGGTGACCACCACGGCCAGGTCCACCTTGGCGGGCACCTCGGCAATGGTGGGATAAGCCTTGATTCCCAGTACACTTGGGCGCTTGAGGTTGACGGGAAAGACGGTTCCTCCGAAGGGATTGCTGACCAGGTTCCAGAGGATGGTGCGTCCCACGGCGCCGGGTGTTTCGGTGGCACCGATGACGGCCACGTTGGTGGGCTTGAAGATCGCATCCAGGGGATGGCGTTCCTGGCGGAGAACGTCGTGAGCGTGGTCGGTATGCTGTGGAGCGCGTGGTGCCATGAGTTTGGAATCCTTTCGTTATCAGAGGTTAGCGCGCAGGGCAAATCCCGGCAAGGCATGTGTTGGATACGGTGGGGCGATTAGCACATGTCGGATGTGTGGGACTGGGTTAATGGAGTGGTCCATTTTCTGTTCCGTCATGGCCTGAATATAGGACTTGTCTTGATATGCCTGAACCCGCTGTTTCATCTTGCTATCAGACAACGCTGAAAGTACGATTGGTCTATCGTGTTATGAGGACTTGGCGGGTAGTGCTCGCCAGGTGCTCACGGCAGGCCAAGCCACGCGGATGCGAAGCCTGCCGCACAGGTCTTCTGACGTACCATCCCGTCTGCGATGGCTGATCGTCAAGTCCTATCGCCGACGGGGGTTGGATAGAGAACGTGGAACTTTCCGGAGTCGAAATCGTCGCACTGCTCAATATCCTGCTGATGGTGCCTTCGCTGCTGTCGGTGGGATTGCTCCTTGCGCTGGTAGTGATCGAGCGTTGCATGCATTCCCGGTGTGCCGTGCTGATCATCCTAGAGCCAGTGCTCCCGCCGGAGCGAGTGGTTGTGGCGGCCGGCTGGCCGCTGAGCCAGCCGCGGATGAGCATGCTCACCAGGGCTCCACCCGTTTCCCCGCAACGCCTGCGCTACAGCGACCGCGATCATCCCATGATCGGGTGATCCTGCGCGCCGGGTGTTTCCAACGCACGTCAGGGGCGATTGATCCGCATATAATAGCGCGGCGGCTGTCGTGAGAGAGTCGTTCGCAACTACGGATGCTGTCAATATTTGGATCCGTCGCCAGCCGCCTCACATATGAAATGAATGACGTACCATGGACAATGTCTTCGTTGGAATCATCATCGGCCTTGCGCTGGGTGGTGGTGGAGCGGTCGCGTACTTCCATTATGCGTCCCGCTCGCTGCTGACCCGGACACGAGAAGAAGCTCGTCAGATCATCGATAACGCTACGCAGGAGGCAAAAAATCGAGCCAAGGAAATCGAACTTACCGCCAAGGAACAGCAGCAGAAACTTCGCAGTGATTTCGAAAAGGAAACCGACGCCGCCCGACAGGAACTCAAGCAACTCGAACAGCGACTAACCAAGCGGGAAGATACGCTGGACCGCAAGCTCGACACCCTTACTGTCAAGGAACGCCAACTCGACGACCTTGAGCGCAAGCTCCAGAACCGCGAACGCACCATCAACATCAAGGATCAGGAACTCACCCAGGTGCTACAGGAGCAGCGCGAGCGGCTGCTCAATATCACCAATCTGACCATCGACCAAGCCAAGGAAATGCTCCTCAAGCGGGTTGAAGATGAGTGCCGCGCCGAATGCGGCGCCATCATCCAGCGGATGACCGAGCAGGCTCAGGAGGAAGCCAAGGAAAAGGCCCGCCAGATCATCATTCACGCCATCCAGCGCTACGCAGCCGAGCAGACGGCCGATCACACTGTCTCCGCGGTCACTATTCCCAGCGATGACATGAAAGGCCGTGTCATCGGTCGCGAAGGTCGCAACATCCGCGCCTTTGAGAAGGCGACCGGCGTGGATGTCATCATCGATGACACGCCGGGCGTGGTGGTGGTTTCCTGTTTTGACCCGGTGCGACGGCAGATTGCCAAGCTCTCCCTGGAAAAGCTGGTAGCTGATGGACGCATCCACCCAGCCCGCATCGAGGAGGTGGTGGCTGCAACCAGCAAGGAGATGGATGAGGAACTGATCCGCCTTGGCCGGGAAGCTGCCCAGGAGGCCCATTTGCCAAACCTGCCCAGGCCGATTATCCCGATGCTGGGACGGTTGGCGTATCGCACCAGCTACGGCCAGAATGTCCTCAAGCATTCGCTGGAGGTTGCGTACCTGGCGCAGGTGATGGCTAACGAACTGGGACTGGACGGTACGCTGGCCCGCCGAGCCGGGCTGTTGCATGACATCGGCAAAGCGATGGATCACGAGGTTGAAGGCGGCCATCCGCAGATCGGCATGGAGTTTCTCCGCCGGTTCAACGAACCCGAAGCCGTTCTGAATGCCTGCCTGGCCCATCACGGTGATGCACCGGCTACCACACCCTATACCCCCTTGGTGATGGCAGCCGACGCTATCAGCGCCAGCCGGCCGGGCGCGCGCCGTGAAAGCCTCGAACGCTACATCAAGCGTCTACAGGAGCTGGAAGATCTGGCCCTTGGCTTTGACGGGGTTCGACAGGCATACGCCATCCAGGCTGGCCGCGAGATCCGTGTGATCGTCGATGCCCGCCAGGTGGATGACAAGATCAGTGCCAAGGTCTGCCGTGATATCGCGCAGAAGATCCAACATGACCTCACCTATCCGGGTGAGATCAAGGTGACGCTGATCCGCGAGGTGCGGACCGTGGAATACGCACGTTGACCAGCCGGGCGACAACGTACCGTTGACATGAAAGGCCGGTCCGTCTTGGCGGATCGGCCTTGTTTTTCGCCTGTCGCTGGTAAGGATGGGGCTGGGGCGGGGTTCAGTTGCCGTTGCGGACGGGCGGGGACCTATCTCCAGAAACTCCTCGGCAGAAACGTGCATCTCCAGAGCTGGACCTGCTCCCCAGAGCAGGCGAAACTCTAGTCCCGGCAGGTGCAAAATCCACGATAACCTGGCATTAATGCGGACCCGTGTCGACATGCAGGAGGCATCGGTCGATGCGTGCCAGCACCTGCTGTTGGGGCATGAATGCAAGGCTTTGGTAGATCGGCGGGCTGACGGTTGAGCCGCTGATCGCCACGCGCAGCGGCTGAGCGACCTTCCCCAAACCAAGCTGATTCTGCTCACAGAACAGCTGGATTGCTTGTTCGATGGCCTCTGCTGTCCAGGAGGGCAGCGCTTCCAGCAGCGGGCGCAGTTTGCGAAGCGTCTCGACTCCGTCCTGTTTGACAAGCACCTTGGCGACGGCAGATGCATCGAAGCGGACCTGATCGTCTTCGATGAAGAAAAATCGGCAGGTCTCATCTACTTCCCGGAGTGTGCGGAACCCTTTTTTCATAGCCAGCAGTTCCGCGAGCTGTTCATCCGTTGCGCGATTGACCGGAGAATCGGGATTGACGACGAGATAATCCCGCATCGCCTGGACCATTCGCTTGGGATCCGCAGCGGCGCACGCTTCAGTGTTGAAGGCCAGCAACTTGGCGCGATCGAATCGGGCATTGCTGTGGCCGATACCCTCGATGCTGAACAGCTCGATCATTTCGTCAATGCTCATCCGTTCGCGGTCGCCGCCGGGGTTCCAGCCGAGCAGTGCCAGGAAGTTCAGCAGGGCTTCTGGCAGGTATCCGTTTTTTCGAAAATCGTGAACGAGAATCTCCGGCAGGTCGCTGTCGCGCAGGCCGATGATCGTCATTACGGATTTCTGCTCGGACAGATCCAATTGCTGCTTCTTATCCTTCAGCCATTGCTCCAGCCGGACTTCGGGAATGCCGGATTCACTGGAAAGATCGGCTGTGGTCTTCTTGTGCGTTTTCATCCAGACCTGCGCAGATTCGCGGACTTTTTTGTCGCGATCGCGCTTGCCCATTTTCGAGCCATCGGCATTGAGAATGACCGGCAGGTGACCGTAGATCGGTCGGGGGGCGTTGATCGCCTCCTGGAGGGCAATATGGTTGATCGTGTTGAGCAGGTGCTCCTGGCCGCGAAGGATATGGGTGATGCCCATCTCGGCATCGTCTACCACGACCGCCAGGTGGTAGGTGGGCATGCCATCGGTCTTGCGGATGACAAAATCCTGCACCTGGTCGGGGGCGACGACAATATCCTTACCTAATACCTGGTCGTAGAAGCGATATTCCCGCACCGGCATGGCAAATCGGATGGCGGGGGATCGGCCCTCATCCGCAAATCGCTTCAGTTCATCCCGGGAATACTCTCGGCGGCGGTAGATGAACGATTGCTTCGTCTTTTCCGCCTGCTGGCGCATTGCAGCCAGCTCCTCCGGCGTTTCCCAAGCTTCGTACGCCAGCCCGCGGTTCATCAGGTCTGCAATGATGGCGTTGTAGGTCTCTACCCGCTGGGACTGGAAAACCAGCTCGGCATTGTCATGCGACAAGCCCAGCCAGCGCAAATCCTCCAGCACCGCCTGCACCGAGGCCTCGGTACTACGGGCCAAGTCCGTGTCCTCGATCCGCAGCAGGTACCGCCCGCCGGCATGTCGGGCCACCAGCCAGTTGAATAACGCCGTCCGAGCGCCACCAACATGGAGATATCCCGTCGGCGACGGTGCAAACCGAGTAACGACCATCCCGTTTCCCATAACCGGGCGATTATCAAGAGCAGACGCCAACGAGCAAGAGGAGGGTTAAATGTACAGCCAGGCTTTGCTTATATCGACCTGAAGGAATGACCTCTGTGCAGGAGTTTGCTCCACGCGGGCCGGGCAATCAGCAGGGTTTGCCCATCCTGTACGAAGGTCAGGGTTTCCATTCGCCGATAGGAGAGATAAAGCGAAGTTGAAGCTGTTTTGCCCCGAAGATGATGATGTGTCGTAGGGGGACGGAAGGAGTCCGAGTTTGCTGATATTGCCGATCGAGGAAGCCACCCCCGGTGTCAAGCTGGCAATGGGAGTTATGAATCCGCAGGCGCCAGACAGGCAACTGCTGAAGGCCGGCTATGTCCTCGACGAACCGGTCCTGAAGCGCCTGCGCGATCTGGGCATTCCGTTCATCTATGTGGATTATCCGGACCTTGCCGACCTGGACAAACTGCTGATGCCCAGCCTCAGTCCTGCGCGCCAGCAGATGTATTTGCAGATCAAGAACACCTTCGCAGCCGTAGAAAAAACCGCCCATCCGACCGTCACTTTCCCCGACTATTACGCCGTAACACGGGAGCTGGTCCTTACGCTCATGCAGCAGGGGCAGAACCCGGTTTATATGGACCTGATGGGAGCGCAAATGGGGGGCAGCGAGGTGGCTCACTGTGCGGCTGTTGCGCATCTGTCGTTAACGCTGGGGATTAAACTCGAACAATATTTGATCAATCAGCGCAAGCGTCTTTCCCCCCAGCATGCCAAGGAAGTAGTGAACCTTGGGGTGGGTGGGATGCTGCACGACATCGGCAAGGCGCGGCTGGACAGAAAACTGCGCGAGCATCACGTCTGTAATCGGCCCAAGGACGAAACCGACGACAAGGCGTGGCAGGAACATGTGCAGCTTGGCTATGACATGGTTCGCAGCGGTATCGAACCCTCAGCCGCGGCTGCTGTGATGCACCATCACCAGACCTTCGACGGAGAAGGCTTCCCTTCGCTGGCGCATGTGGAAGGGGGGCCTCGCCCGCTGGCCGGGGAGAAGATTCACGTTTTTGCCCGAATCGTTGGGACCGCCAACCTGTTCGACCGTCTGCGCATCGCAGCCGACGGACGCCGTCGGCCCAATATTGAGGTGCTTCACCTACTCCGCACGGAGTACGCGTCGCGCCTCGATCCGCAGGTGGCGAAGATCCTGCCAAGCGTCATTCCGCCATTCCCACCGGGCATGAAGGTCAAAATGACCGACGGCACCATGGCCGTCGTGACCAATTTCGCTGTCAGCGATCCGTACAATCCCACGATCCGTCGCCTGGCTGCCGATAACTGGACGCTGGAAGGGGCGCCGATCGACCTGGCCGATGCGGGCGGGCTGCACATCGCGGAAATCGAGGGCCGGTCCACCACCGGATTCCTGCCTCCGCCAGATGTTCCAGCCGCTCAATCGTCCGCCTCGTCCCGCGTGACCGCAGCGGCATGATCGGCGGTATCTTGTGAGGATCCATCCTGGCTGGCCGCGGAGTCTGACAGCAGGGCATCGATCTTTTGACTTACTATGTGCCGCAGCTCGGGCGAATAGCCTTCGTGGATCTCGCGCACCACGCCCTGGGCATCGATGAACACCAGCGAGGGGAAGGCTGCCACCTTGTACCTCGCGGGCATATCCGGACCGAGGAGTGTGGGGTAAACCAGTTCCATCTCCTGCGCAACGTGCTGGGCGTCGGCGATATCCGCATCGGTGTTGATCCCGAGAATCGCCACTGGCTTGTCCTTGTAATCCGCGGTCAACTGGTTCATCTGCGGCATGGCCATGATGCACCAGCCGCAGCCGCGATACCAGAAATCCAGGATGATCACGCGTCCGCGATAGTCGCTCAGGCGATGGACATTCCCGTCAAGATCCTTCAGCTCCCACGCCGGGGCAGGCTGACCGACAATCGCAGTCTGCTCGGTGATGCGCTCACGGTAGTAATCCGCGTACTGGGCGTGCAACGCCAGGATGTCGTCAGCCAGCGTCTTGAAGACGGGATCACCGATTTGTTCCGCAACAGCGGCAAACGCCTGGCGGGTGGCATCGAGTTCCTCGGGGCGGGTGGCGGACGCCAGCGCCTCGTAGTAAGCGTCACGTGCGTCCAGACAGAGCTGGCTTTGCTCGGCAAGCGTCTGGATGAAGGCCTGGTCGCGTATCTGGACGGACTTCAGTTCCTGTGTGCCTTTGGTTTCGATGCGAAGGCCGTCGCCGTCCTGCACGATATCGACCCTGGAGCGGACCATCAGGCCTTTTTCCAGATCAATGGTGTAATGGGTCGAGCCGTGGGAGCCGTAGATCCGGGCCATGGGGCCGGTTATTTCGGCTACCAGCGTTAGCGTGTCGGCATCCTTCGCCGCAACGGAGTACCGCTGAGCATAAGTGGGTGACGAGGTATCCTCCCAATTCTCCAGATCTCCCTGCGGCAGGGGCGGGAACACCTTGCTTGGATCGGGGCCATGCAGAGAGGCGGGGGGGCTCAGCCGGCCATCGGGGGCGACATCGACTGCGGTCGCCCTGGTGCGCGTGACAGGCGCGTCCTCGTGCGGATAGCGTGCGGTGGATTGCTCCGCGATTAACACACGATGGCTGCCGTCATCGTTGGCACGCAATACCCATACGTGGGCGGTGTCAGAACTGTCGGCTGTGTAGGAGCCGGTACTTTGGCTGGTGCCTTCGTAGACCAGTTCCATGCCGGGCTGAAGCTTGTATGTCAGGGGGGCCGCCAGAGCCGGGCCGATCAGCACGAGGGAGAGTACCACTGTAAGAATTGATAGAAGTGTGCATCGCATGGGCACCTCGCTGGGTTATAGGGGTTCCATCTCAATGCCGAAGCTGATTGCATCGAATTTCAGGTTTTCATCCGATTGCAGCGGCGGAGGGGCATGGCTTCAGTATCCCGGCGGCTGTTCATCCCTTCGCGTCTGACTCGGAATC
>CAZSJB010000004.1:7953-8923 GCA_964606625.1 uncultured Tepidisphaeraceae bacterium
CTGTCGGCGCAATGGCTAAAAAGACGAAATCAAGCACAACCAAGAAGACAAACCGGACTTCCGCCGCCAATCTGATTCGATCCACGGAATCAGAGCAGGGACAGAAGGTGATCGTCGGCATCACGCAGATGGCCTGTGGCGACGATGTGAATGACAATCTGAACCGTCAGCTCAAGCTGCTGGAGCAGGCAGCCAAGAATGGGGCGCAGATCCTCTGCACGCAGGAATTGTTCCGTAGCAAGTACTTCCCTCAAAGCGAAGACCATCGGTTTTTCGAACTGGCTGAGCCGATCCCCGGCCCCAGCACCGAGGCGCTGTCGAAGATCGCGAAGAAGTACAAGGTCGTCATCATCGGCAGCCTCTTTGAGCGCCGCACTGCCGGCATCTATCACAATACTGCGGTCGTTCTTGATGCTACCGGCAAGCTTGCGGGGATCTACCGCAAGATGCACATTCCGGATGACCCGCTGTTCTATGAGAAGTTCTACTTCACGGTGGGCGATACCGGCTTCCGCGCCTGGGAGACGCAGTATGGTACGATCGGCACGCTGATCTGCTGGGACCAGTGGTTCCCCGAAGGCGCGCGCCTGACAGCCATGCAGGGGGCTCAGATCCTGTTTTACCCGACCGCCATTGGCTGGCATCCCTCCGAAAAGGAAGAGTACGGCCAAGCTCAGCACGACAGTTGGGAGACGATGATGCGGTCGCATGGCATCGCCAACGGCTGCTTCATCGCCGCCCCCAACCGCATCGGTCTGGAACACGTCTACGACGCCCAGGGCAAGCCCGTCAGCGAAGAGGGAATCGAGTTCTGGGGCCAGTCGTTCATCTCCGGCCCTGACGGTCAGGTGCTCCAGCGAGCTTCGGTCGACAAGGAAGAAGTGCTTGTCCAGGAATGTGACCTGTCGCGCGTCGAGTTCAGCCGCACGCACTGGCCGTTCCTGCGCGATCGCCGCATCGACGCCTATGA
>CAZSJB010000004.1:8933-21945 GCA_964606625.1 uncultured Tepidisphaeraceae bacterium
GGACTCATCACTGGCTGCGCCATGCAGCCAGTGACAGATGTAGGTTCAGCCGAGTGTGTCACGTTGACCTTCGCTTACCGCATCATCACCCGCGATGCCCGCGGCCCCGTTCGTGTCACTTTGGATGATCAGACAGACGATTATCGTGATCTGGGTGTCTATGAGGTGACTTCAGGCGGGCTGCAACCCCTGGGAAGGTTCCGCGTCTGGAGAGACCGGCGGATCGAGTTTTATAATCCGGTTGTCGGTATTTACGAGCCGACTGGATACTGTGATAAATAGAGGATGTGAGCGCGCGATAACCGCTCCGCTTCCGCAGACTGGCCTCACAGCGCTCATGGATAAAATCTATGCCAGCTAAACCCAAACTCAAGGTAATGGACAAGACACCCCGCGAACTGGGGTATACGTTTCCGGCGGAGTGGGAACCCCAGTCCGGAACGTGGTTTTCCTGGCCGCGGCCGGAGGGGATCTCGTTTCCGGATAAATATCACACCGTTCCGGACAACATTGCCAAGATCATCCGGCACATCGTGCCCCGTCAAAAGGTGCACATCAATGTCCCCAATGGCAACTGGGAGTACATCGTCCGTGAACTACTGACCAGGCGTCGCGTGCCGCTGGAGAATGTGGAGTTTCACCACATTCCCACCAACGAAAGCTGGTGCCGTGATCACGGGCCGGCCTTTGTGGTGAGGCGACCGTCTGCAAACAGAGGCAGGTCAGGCAATCAATCGAATAACAACCGCCGCCTGCCGCCGCTGGCCATTGTCGACTGGGGCTTCAATGCCTGGGGCGGGAAGTATCCGCCATATGACGCGGATGATGCGGTTCCCACCCGCATTGCTGAGAAGCTTAACCTGCCCGTCTGGTACCCGGGCATCGTCATGGAAGGCGGAGCCGTCGAGTTCAATGGTAAAGGAACTGTCCTGACCACCACCGACTGCCTGCTCAACCCCAATCGCAATCCGGGCTTGTCCAGGGAAGAGGTGGAGCTGTATCTCAAGGATTATTATGGCCAGTCACATGTCTGCTGGGTGACCGGCGGCATTGAGGGAGACGACACCGACGGGCATATCGACAATCTGGCGCGGTTTATTTCACCGACAAAGATTGTGGTGGGGGTCGAACAGGATCGTGGAGACAAGAATTACAAGCGCCTCAGAGATCTTCGCAAACAGCTTGCGGAGCTGCGCGATCAGGATGGCCAGCCGTTTGAGATCGTTGAGATCCCCATGCCCGGTGCTGTGGAGTACGACGGCCAGCGCCTGCCCGCAACGTACATCAACTTCCTGTTTATCAATGGTGCGGTGCTGGTGCCGACCTATCGCCATCCCGAGCATGATCGCACCGCCATGCAGATCCTGCGTAAGCACCTGCCGCAGCATAAGATCATCGGCATTGATTGCGTGGAACTGATCTGGGGCTTGGGCGCGATCCACTGTCTCACCCAGCAGCAGCCGAAAGTGTAGGCAGCAGGGCCTGTGTTTCACCGGAAAGATCACTGTCATGATTGAACTGACTCCCGAAGAAGCCCGGGTTCTCGGTGTTCTGATCGAGAAGGCGTATACCACGCCCGAAGCCTATCCGATGACCTTGAACAGCCTGGTCAACGGAGCCAACCAGAAAAGCAACCGCAATCCGGTCACAGACTATGACGAAGACGATGTCCTTCGGGCGATTACCGGTCTCAAGTCCAAGGGGCTAGTGGTACAGGTCGATGCGGTGGGAAGTCGCACCAGCAAGTATCGCCAGGAGGCTGGCCAGCAGCTGGGCCTTGGCAAGGCTTCGTTGGTGCTGCTGGCGGAATTGCTGTTGCGAGGGCCGCAAACCCTCGGAGAGTTGCGGAGCCGCGCCTCGCGAATGCAGCCGTTTGAAACGCTGGAGCAGGTGCGCGATACCCTTCAGCTGCTGATCGAACGCGATCCACCGATGATTCGGCGGCTTCCGCCGCCGCCGGGTAGCCGGGCTGAGCTGTATCTTCAACTGCTTGCACCCGATGCACATCCGGTGGGGACTACGGATACTGAGTCGGCTGTACCTGCAGGCGCAGCCACCCTCCACCAGCGGGTCGCCGATCTGGAGCAGCAGGTCGCGCAGCTTCAGCAGGCATTGCGCCGGCTGGCCCAATCCATCGGTGAGCCGGATCCCCTGGCTGGCGAAGCAGTCAAGCAGGAGCACGACGAGGTTTCAGATTCGGCTGAACCTCATTCTGCGGGCTGAATGCGCTTCGCGATCAGTACTGTCACCTTGCCCCGCTCCACATAGTCACGGGTGGTGATGTGTCCCGTGATGGTGACGCGCTGGCCGTTGAGCTTTTCGGCTTGTTCATTGACAGCCGAAACATCGACCATCAGAGCACCGGCTTCCCCGTCGCCCACCAGCCGCCAGCCGGTGGTTTCACCGCCGATTGCCATTACCCCGCCTTCCAGCATGCCGGTGAACACTTCCATCTTCTGAGATGCTTCCTGGTTTTCACGCAAATCCGCGAGCGGTTGAGGGTTGGGGGCGCGGTTGTCGCTGCTTGTGTTCTCCGCACATCCCATCATGGCAGCTGCCATGCTTATCCATGTCACCATTGGAAAAAAGTTTTTGTTCATGCCATGCCTCCAGATCAAAGTATCCGTGTTTTTGACGCCCTAGGCAGCGCAAAAGTTGTCTGGAATACTACTGCTGAGATTGGCGAAGAGGAGAAATAGAGTTGCCTTTTAAAGATGATTCAGCAAGATAGTGCCACCTGATCCGAAGCAGCCAGGATGGCTAAAGGGGGATGAGGAATGACATGGCTGGACGCATGTCTTTGATGAATGCAAATCCTGCGATTCGGTATTCGATGGCGGTGGTTTCAGTCATTGTTGCCGTCGTCCTGACCGAAGTGTTCCGCTCACTTGTGGGGATGTTTACCCCGCTTGCCTTTTTCTACGCCGCCTCGGTGCTCGCTGCCTTGCTCGCCGGGGCAGGGCCCGGATATTTGACAGTGGCTCTGACCGTTCCCGCAGGTTTTCTGCTCATTATCGCCGATCCCGCCAGCGGTATTGAGCTATTCAGTGCCCGAAACATCGCACGCTTGGGTCTGTTTACGTCACTGAGCGTACTGTCATGTTTTGTCTGTGGGGCACTGCATCGATCCCGACGCGAACTGCTGGAGCAATTTGAAGCCGCCCAGCGATCAGAAGCGCGGTTTCAGGTGCTTTTTGAAGCCAGTCCCATCGGAATCAGCATCATCCGCAACGAACAGGTCATCTACGCCAACCGCCGATATGCCGAGATGTTCGGCTATCCGGATGCCGAGGTGCTGATCGGCCGGCCACTCACGGACATGTTTGCTGAGAAATGGCGGCCGTTCATCGCGGAGCGCAATCGCCGTCGCCTGGAAGGTCACCTCCAGTCTGACGAATACGAAGCCGAAGGGCTTCGCAGCGACGGCAGCACTTTCCCCTTTCGAGTTTCGGTATCCCACATTCATCTCAGCGACGGTCCGGCAACGCTTGCTTTCTTCATCGATACTTCCCAGCAACATCGCTACGAGCAGGCGCTGCGTGAGAACCAGGAGCGCCTTCAGGCAGCGCTGGCGGCTGCACATATGGGGACGTGGCGCTATGACTTCCGCACTGGTATCGAAATCCGTGGTCCCAGTCTCAACAAGCTGCTGGGGCTGGATCC
Organism: uncultured Tepidisphaeraceae bacterium; assembly: GCA_964606625.1. Taxonomy (GTDB): domain Bacteria; phylum Planctomycetota; class Phycisphaerae; order Tepidisphaerales; family Tepidisphaeraceae; genus CALEKX01. The sequence continues at coordinate 12,597 of CAZSJB010000004.1, forward strand.
GGTTCCCAGCGGTCAACCGTTCAAGGAGTTTTTTGAGCGGATCCATCCCGAGGATCAGCCAGCCGTTAAAAACGCCATCCGGGCCAGTGTTGATGAAGATAAACCCTATGACATCGAGTTCCGCATTCGCCGTGCCGATGGTGCCATTCGCTGGATGCGCGATCGTGGGGCGCTGGTCCGCGATGAAGACGGCCAGCCGCTTTACATGACCGGCGCCATGGTCGACATGACCGTGTTGCGCGAAGCCCAGCAGGCACTGCAACAGCGCGAGCGCGAGCTCGAGCAGATCGTTGAGAACCTGCCCTCGATCATCGCACGCCTGGATCGCGACATGCGATGCCTGTTTGTCAATCGCTCGATTGGGACGGCGACAGGGCGTCGTCCCGAGCACTACATCGGCAGGACCTTTACGGAAGCCGGCGTGGATCCCCAATTAGCGCAACCGCTCATTGATACCGCCCGCCAGGTATTTCAAACCGGCCAGCCTTGTGAAGCAGAGATAGATTATCCCGCTCCCGATCGTCGCCGCGTCTATCAGCTTCGCATCGTTCCTGAATGGAATGAGGACCAGGACAACGACACGGTTCTCTGCATCGCGCATGACATCACCAGGCTCAAGGCTGCCGAGGCTGAACTCAACCGTGCGATCCAACAGGAACAGGAAGCGCGTCGTCATGCCGAAGCTGCCAGCCGCGCCAAGGACCAGTTTCTCGCTGTGTTGTCCCATGAGCTGCGCACACCACTGACCCCCGTCCTGCTGACCCTGGCAGCCATGGAGACCGAAGATCTCAGCGACTCCTTGCGCGAGGATCTGGCCATGATCCGTCGCAATGTCGAGCTGGAAACAAAATTGATTGACGACTTGCTCGACGTGACACGCATCATCAACGGCAAGCTGCGGCTTCAACTGGCGCGGATTAACGTGCATTGCCTGATCGAGCATGTGCGCGACATTCTGCAGAGCGATGCTGACGCGCGCCGGCTGCGCATCGAGCTGGATCTGCAGGCAAAAGATGATGCGGTCAATGCGGATCCTGCGCGTTTGCAGCAGGTGTTCTGGAACCTGCTGAAAAATGCGATCAAGTTCAGCTATGAAGGGGGACGCATTGTTGTCCGTTCGCGACTTGACTCATCCCGTTCGCTGTGTGTGGAGGTGATCGACGAGGGAGTAGGGATTGAGCCGGAGGCGATGCCGCGACTGTTCCAGGCATTTGAGCAGGGCAGTGCCAGGGTCACGCAGCAGTTTGGCGGGCTGGGGTTGGGGCTGGCGATCTCCCGAGCAATCACCGAGTTGCATGGCGGTACCATCACCGCAGCTAGCGAAGGGGTTGGAAAAGGGGCCTGCTTTACGGTAACCCTTCCCATCGTTGCCCCGGTGCAGCGTCTGTTGAACCGGATCGATGCCGGCCAACAGCGGCGGGGCGACGGCGTTCGCGTGTTGCTGGTGGAAGATCATCCCGATACGGGTCAGATGCTCCAGCGGTATTTGAGTGCCGAAGGATTTGAGGTAAAGCTGGCGGGAAGTGTTGCTGCGGCGCTGCAACTGGCCGATGAACAGCCATTCGACATCGTCATCAGCGATATCGGCCTGCCCGATGCCAGCGGCCTGGATCTGATGCGCCGTCTCCGCGAACGATGCACGCTTCCGGGCATCGCCATCAGTGGCTACGGCATGGAAACCGACGTCCGTAACAGCCGGGAGGCAGGTTTCTTCACCCATCTCACCAAGCCGATCGATCCCAGCCGGTTGGGCAGCCTGATCCATCAAGCCATCAACGAATCAACAGTGGAATCCTGGCAGACAGCTGAAACACGCGCCACTTAGCAGCGCACCGCAAAACCCTGAAAATATGTGGCTCTTTCCACCCCTCCAAGGCTGAGAGAGTGATCCTCTGCGCAGCAAACAGGCCCCGAAACGGCGAGATTCGGAGCCTGGGGGATATCAAATCGCTGCGAAGCAGACCAGTCGAGGCGATTAACGCTTGCGACGGTCGCGACGTGCCTTGCGCTTTTTACTGCCGATTTTCCGTCGGCGTCGTGGCTTGGCCATGCGTTACTCCTTTCGCGTCTTCAGTCGCGGTCTCCTACAGGAGCCGGTGCCGTCGCCATACGACAACGGATGCAGTGACTGGAGTCATCGGGATTCGAACCCGAAATTCCACCATGCCATGGTGGCGTGATCCCATTTCACTATGACCCCGTGGATACCCGCCTCGATATCGAGACGGTGTCTGACTGCCGCCGATGGCGTCGTCCAACTCCTATATGACTTTACCCGTCCTTTAACCCCTGTCAAGCCATGCGAATTGTTGACCCAAAAGTGTGACGTCGACAGCCGGCTGGTCTAGAATAATACGCTCGATAGATATCCAGAGGAGCATTCGCCAATGACAGAGGAACAACCATCACTCCAGATTGATACCGACTGGAAAAAACAGGCCCAGGAAGAGAAGCGTCGCCTGGCTGAGGAAGAAGCGCGCCGCCGCCAGGCAGAAGCCGCCACCGCCTCCGGTCCGACCGCACAACCGTCAGCCGGTTCTGCTGCTGGACCGGCCGCACCCGACGCTGCGCGTCAATCCCGTGAACTTCCGCCTGCCAGCTTTGCCACGCTGGTGCAGTCCATCGTGACACAGGCCCTTTTCTACCTGGGGGATCTGTCCACCCGTGGTGGTGAACCGATGCTGAATCTTGACATGGCCAAGCACCACGTGGATACCCTGGGTGTGCTCGAAGAGAAGACTCGGGGCAACCTTACTGAGGAAGAAAAACGGCTGCTGGATGCAGCTCTCTACGAAACGCGCATGCGTTACGTCAGCGTGGCGTCGCAGTTTATTTCCTGATGCCATGAAGAGGCTGAAGGGGGGATGACGGAGCGTCAAGTGAGGGAAGTGAGGGTAAAATGGTGGACGTGGCGGTGACGATCAGTCGCCTCTGCGTATGCCTGCCGAAATGCTTCGGTGTCGGAGAACACTTGGGCAGACATTTCCACCGCGGGGATCGACACCTCCACGAGAGTGTCCTGAAACAACCAGGGGGACACCGTTGCCCGATGGGCGTCCATTCGCCGGAAAATCACTTCTCGTAGGGGCAGCCCCGGCTGGGGATGCAGCTTCATCACCGGCGCAGGTGGGGTGGTGCAGCAGAGGTTCAGGCTGAGCTGATCCATCGCCTGTAACAGCCGAAAATCAAAGGCCAGCTTCTGTTCGCGCGGATCCAGTGAATCCTCAGCCAGGCCCAGTTTTAATGGCCGATCCGTCCGAAACCCAAGCTGCTTTCGCAGTGCCTCCTGCAACTCGATCTGGGCATGCTGGAACTGATTCATGGCGAAGCGCAGGTGGGGCGGCTGCTGCTCGGAACGTGCCAGATCCAAGCTGACCGCGTACGCGCTCAAGGCCAGACCATGCATGCTGACCAGCAAACCGGCATACGGATCAATCGTCGCCGCTCGCTCAGCCGAGGCTGACCAGACTTTCAACGCGATATCACGCGGTGTTTCAAACACATCCAGCGGCTCGCCACGCGGGTTGAGCGTCGGCTGATCGTCATGCATCGGCCAGCCGGCGTCGTGGTGGGCGATGGCCCGGAGCACCGAGGGATCCGGCGACGCAAATCGCGTGTTTCCAACGTGCGATCCCAGATCGGCTGACAGTTTTGCATGGTCATCCTGCCGGAACAGTACCCAGCGGTCGGCGAGAACTTTACGAATCATAATCGCGAGTCTACCGGTGAACTGACCAGATTGCATCGTGTGGTTTCAACGGAATCTGCCGATAGAGGTAATACGAACAGTCAACAGGTTGGGCGCGTGCCCGACCGGGAAGGAAAAGGAGCTTACATGATGAAATCTTCAGCAATTCTGGCCCTTGCGGCGATGGGTATTCTGGTCATGGGTGTCGGCTGTGCTTCGGATGACGTGCGCAACGAGCGGGAGCGTGAAGCCGATCGTGCCGTCCTGCGCCTGACCGAAATTGAAGCCGAACGCGATCAGTATCGCACCGAGGCCGAAGAGCTTCAGAGCAAGCTCGTCGCAGCTGAGAAAAATGCCGCCGACGCACAGGCCAAGCTCAAGACAACCGAGGAGGAACTGGCAAAGCTTCGCGCTGAACAGGCCCGCGCCCAGGCAGCCGCAGCCGACGTAGAGCGCCTGCAGAAGCAACTGGAGGAAACGCGCAAGGAACTCCAGGCTGCCCAGGATCAGGTTGCCACCCTCCAGCAGGAGAACGCAGAGCTACAGAAGAAAGTCACTGCGGCTGTTCCTGCCACGCAGCCGAATCTCAATAAGTAACCTCTGTCCGGAGTCAGCTGGCGCCCGTGCCATCCAGCACGGCGCCGGCTGATTTACCGGAAGATTCTTCCATCTCTTCAGGCCTTACCGAGCTTGGAAACAGGCGTTGTTGCGAAGCGTGGCGTCTCCACCAGCTTTTTCCACTCACCTGTTTCCTTGTCCAGCCATTTCACGTCTTCCCGATGATATTGCAGCGCGTAGGCAAGACGCGGCTGATTCGTCGTATTGGGGCCCGATCCATGGACAGTCCAGCGAGTGAACGCCATGGCGTCGCCCGCCCGCATGCGGATCGGCAGGCAGTCGATCGGGTTCACGTCTAGCTGTTGATGAACATCGCCATCATCGCTGTTGCGGCTTTGCAGTTGACCATTGCGGTGCGAACGCGGAATGATCTGCAGGCAGCCGTTATCGGGCGTCATATCAACCAGTGCCACCCAGATGTTGATCGATCCCATCGCCGGTTCGTGCTGGGTGTAGTTGTTGTCCTGGTGGAAATGAAAGGTACCGCCGCCGTCACCCGCCTTGACGGCTGTGAAGGGCATGTACCGATATGCCGGGCCACCGATCAGGCGAGATGTGACCGCCAGTGTCTGCGGGCTGTTGATGAGGGCATTCAGGTATGAATCTGCCAGGTACTGGCTGTTCTGGCGGAGCTTGTCGGCTGAACTGGTTGCCCGGCGCAGGCTGGCTGCCGGAACGCCATTGGCATCGAGGACTTCCAGCACCTCGCGACACAGTGTCTCGATGGCATCGGCTTTGACAAATCCCGGCAGGAGCAGATATCCCTCTTCGTTGTAGAATCTGACCTCGCTGTCGGTGAGCGACATCTCCGTAACGACACTGGGGCGCGTGGGCGTAGTCATCAAAAAATCTCCTCGAAAATCTCCGAATAGTTGATGTAACTGTGGTAGTTTGCCGTCGGTGTGGACGGTTTAACATGGATTTGTCACGCAGCGTTTTGCATAATACGGTCACATGCCTACCGACCTGATTTTCCTCCACGGCAGTCACACGTCCCAGTGCATTGCGACAGTCGATAAGCATTTTGTCTATCACACGCTACAACTCATGACTGCCGGCAGTGTGGAGCTGTTCTACGACGATCGCCGCACGCTCATGGAGGGGCAGTGGATGTGGCCCTGTTGTCCTGGTCCGCGCATCCGCTTCCATGAATGGCCGCGGGGGCGGCCATGGGCGCATCGCTACATTGCGATGAGCGGGACTCGGGTGCGATCGTGGCAAGCGGCAGGCCTCTGGCCGGAGCAGCCAGAGCGGATTGAGGATCCATATGCCGCCCGTCGGCTCGCGGGTTGGATGGACGATGTGATTGCCGATGCCCGGCGACCGGGGCGATGGTCGCGCCTGCGGGCGATCAACACCCTGGAACGCATCCTGCTGGATCGGGCAGAGCATCGCGCCTCCGCTGCCCCAGCTCAGCCGGCGTGGCTGGGGCGAGTATTGGCGCGACTGGCGGATCTGCAATCTCCCGAGCCGGATTACGCGGCATTGGCGCAGGAGCAGGGGATGTCATTAAGCACACTGCGGCGGCAGTTCCGGCGCCTGACCGGTCTGTCTCCGCACGATTACCGCCTCGAGGCGCGCATCAATGCTGCCCAGCAGATGCTCGGCGAGACGGATCTGCCGATCAAGGCGATCGCCAGCCGGCTGGGATATCTCGACGTCTACTATTTCACCCGGCAGTTCCGCCAGCGCACCGGCGTCACTCCCGGGGAATATCGCCGATCACGCCAGTAATAGCGTCTACTTCCCAAGCTTTAGCTGTAGGGGCGGAACCTGGGCGCGGGTACACAAAAGCACGAAGACACGCAGAAAATGAGGAAGATTCGTGCTTCTTGGCCACTGTGTACGCCTTCAGGTCATTTGGGTCTTTGCGAATCTCCCTGCACACTCCTGTTTTGACGCCCGGTAAAAACTGGGGAATTGGGGCAGAGATGATCGATAGGAATAACGGAGCCCTATCGAACATGGCCTATATCATTCTGTCAGCCAACGGAGAAGAGATTGATCGTGTGCCCCTGGAACGCGATCTAGTCATGGGGCGTTCGCCGGAATGCGATGTGTCAATTCGCGATGTGCTGATGTCACGTCGGCATATGCGTCTTGAGTATCGCATGGGGAGCTGGTGTGCGATTGATCTGAACAGCAAGAATGGCATGCGCCTGGGGTGGGAGCGCGTGCGCAGCGCGCGGCTACGGGAGGGAGATCAACTTCGCATCGGGCGGACGGTCATCACCTTCCATGCCGGTCCGTTCGTGCCGGCGGAGGCTCCAGCGCCGCGGCGAGACAAGCTGGTTCGTCCGGCTGACCCGTTTGAAGCGCTCAGTGGAACGGTGACCGATTTTGTCCTGGAAGACCAGCCGGACGCCTCCACCGAGGAAACCGATCTCCCGGAGCTCCCAGTCGGTACAGAAGACGACGCTTGGAACTCTCCACTGGCTGATCTGCCGGGCACGGCGCAATTGGCAACCCCACGTCCTCGGACCGACCACTGGACACCGTCCCGGCCTCTGCCGCACTACGGTGTTGCCCGACGTCGGTCGGCTGCAACAGACCTTTCCCTCCAGGTTGATCCGGCCCTGGATACCTTGCGTGCCAGACCCGCTCTGATCGCCCGCATGTCCGATCAGGCCCTATTCCTGGCGATCTTCATGACCGTCCTGAGTTTGCTCAGCGGCGGCATGCTGGTAGCGACGTGGGTGATGGCGGGGTAGGGGGCATTGAACCACGGAGCCACGGAGAATATTGCCACCGATGGGGCACGGATGGACACCGATTAAAAGAGTCACCGCGGTGATGCGAAGGACGCCGAGATTTTGCGGACGGCGTTGGAATCACAAGCGTTTTGCCGAGCCGGTCCAGTGCAAGATTGGGTTAGACATCAATCCCACCAAATGACAAGAATGTGACCTTCATGCTTTTGGCGGATGGATGCCAAAATCTCACCGACCGCCGGGCTGACCTCATCCGGCTGTAGCGGACCGACAATGTCCTGCAGCGTGTCCGGGGCGATGCTTCCCACGACCCAAACGGTGTCGGTGAAGGGCCACGCGTCGTCGTCCGGATCCAACTCCGCGATCTGAGCGTACACCGCTTCGACGTCCGGACGCTGCGTCAGACCGACGAGAATCTCGCGAAAACAGTCGATGCCTGGATGCTCGGACAAGTTGCATCCGATTGATCCAAGGTCATCGTTGCCGTCGAAGAAGCGATCGATGGGAACCAATGGATTTGGATCAAACTCGAAGTCGGCTTTGAGAGCGTGACACTTTTCGGTGTCCATTGAGCTGTTCCCAATTGATGCCTACCGGATTGACATTCACTGGCCGGCCCGGCGCCGACCACGGTGGCAAAACTCGAAAGACCGTTCCGTCAGGCCGGTTCGTTGCAGTACGGGATTATCCCGCAAGCTGAATGGCCATCAACAGCTCAGATCCTCGACATACCTGATATCGGGGGTTCAACTCATCCGCGTCGATACCAAATTCGTCAGATGTGATCCGACGCAGATCCGGCCACACCTCGTCGTTCGTGTCAGCATGCCCGTTTCCGCGACGTTTGCGCACGATCAAATCGGTCATATCGCGGAGCGCGGGATGACTACTATTCCCCTGCACGTCGCGAGGTCTGCGCAGGCCCCATTGCGATGCGCGTTGGGTGCCAAGATATTTGGTATGGGGAGTTGTCAATCAGGAAATTTGAATAATGGATGAGCGGTAACCGGCTGTCGGTTCGGAAGGGGTGAAATTGCGGGTCTCCTTTTGCGTCAGCGCGTTGTTGGGAGGGGTCAGCCGGGATGATTGATCAGGTGATGGGCGGTGGTGGCGAAGTAGGTGCGTAGCAGCGCATCGATCTCGGGTGGCAGACGGGTTTCATCCAGCGCGGCATTCATCAGCGCCAGCCAGCGGTCGCGAGCGGCGGTGTCGATCTTGAAGCGGGCATGACGCATCCGCAGACGCGGATGGCCGCGTTCCATAAGATAACTCTGCGGTCCATTGAAGCGTCCGATGAGGAACAACCGCAACCGCCGTTCAGCCCCGGCCAGGTCCTCGTCGCTATACATCGGTCCCAGGATGTCATCGTCAGGGATCCGACGATAAAAAGCCGCCACAAGTCGGGTAAACCCCTCGTCCCCAATCAGCCCGTATACATCTGCTTCCGAAACCATCCATTCCACCGTATCCACGCCGGCTGGCGATGCAAGCGGGGGGTGGGTGTCAGGGGATAATCGGTCCGCTGAAGCGGCTTCTGTGGGGGGGCGGATATGCGTGGGCTGTTTCATGCATCCTTTGGCATGTATCAGGCAATCGTTCAATTTCCTGCTCACTCAAAATGAACCGCCTTTCATCCACGGTTCCCTCTTTGGCGGCAATCCGATTAAGATCGGAGATATGACACACACCACGGATGTCGGTCTGCGCGAAGGACAGAAACTGCATGGATTTACGGTGAAGCGAGTAACCGCGTTGCCGGGGCTGCGCTCCACAGCCATTGAGTTGGAGCACGATCGCACCGGAGCGCGGGTGCTGCACCTGCACAATGACGATGCCGAAAACCTGTTTTCGATCACCTTTCCCACCCCGCCCAGTGACGATACCGGAGTGCCACACATCATCGAGCATGCGGTGCTTGGCGGATCCCGGCGTTTTCCGGTGAAGGATCCGTTTTTTGAGATGATCAAGTCGTCGATGGCGACGTTCATCAACGCTATGACCGGGTCGGACAGCACCTATTACCCGGTGGCGTCGAATGTGCGGCAGGATTACTACAACCTGGCCGAGGTGTATTGGGATGCGGTTTTCTATCCCACGCTGACGGAGATGACGTTTCTGCGCGAAGCACATCACCTCGAGCCAGCGGATCGGGCGAATCCGAAGGGGGATCTGATCATCAAGGGGATCGTCTACAATGAGATGAAGGGGGCATTTTCGAGTGTGAACGCGATCGTAGGGCGGGCGAGCTTCCGCAAGCTCTATCCCGATACGCCGTACGGCCGCGAATCGGGAGGAACCCCCGAAGCCATTCCTGAACTGACCTATGAACAGT
>CAZSJB010000005.1:0-7525 GCA_964606625.1 uncultured Tepidisphaeraceae bacterium
GTTTGGCGGTCTCGCTGGCAGCCCAGGATTCACTGAAGAACCTGTTCGGCTCGCTGACAATCTTCCTGGACCGACCGTTCACGATCGGGCATTTTGTCTCTTACAACGGATACACCGGAACGATCGAGCAGATCGGCTTCCGCTCGACGCGCCTGCGTACGCTGTACGGTCACCTGGTGACGATCCCCAACTCGAATATAGTCGTCACCGAGGTGGAGAACATCGGCGTGCGGCCGAGCATCCGACGGGACATGGTCATCCGCCTCTCTCTCGAGACGTCGCCCGACAAGGTCGAGCAGGCTGTGGAGATCATTCGCGAGGTACTGAGCTCCGAAGAGATCGCCACGGCGTTTGACATGGAGAACCTGCCGCCGCGGGTCTATTACGCCGATCGCGATCCCGATTGCTACCGCATCCAGATCTACTACTGGCACCATCCAGGCGTCTTCTGGGAATACATGGAACATGCTCATAAGGTGAACCTGCGCATTCTTCGGCGTTTTGAAGAGGCGGAGATTGAGCTGGCTGTTCCGATCCAGAAGATTCGCCTTTCCACGGACGATCAGCGCGATCTGACGATGCGCATGCTCGAAGCGGATGCCTCCCGTGCGGCGGGATAGGCCAACCCGCCAATCCGGTCACGCGGCTGCGGCAGCCGAGGTGGCGGTGTCCTCCGGGGGCGGGGCAGGGGTGGTTTGTCGCTGAACGGCCTGCATCACCGCCAGCACGCCGCTGCCCACGATCATCGCGCTGGCGACGTAAAACTCAGCCTGTGGCGTCTGCCCAAACAGGAAGTACGCCATGATCCCCGCAAAGACGAACTGCCCCATGTTGATGATGCTTACCACCTGGCCGCGCAGGTGCTTCATCGCATGATTCAGGATCGAATGCCCCAGTACCGTGGGGATAAAGCCCAACCCCAGAATCAGCAGGATCTCTTTCAGATCGTACTCCTGAGCCAGGGGATTGGTCGTCAGCAATGATCCTGCGAAGCACAGCACGCCCGCGATGGCATACAGCGGCACCACGTACAGCCACAGGCTTGGAAAGTCCTGGTTCTGGCGCGCCAGCACCAGGTACCCGGCAAACCCCAGCATCGATCCAAAGCAGATCAGGTCGCCGATGAAATGCTCGCGGCTGACCGAAAAATCGCTCGCACTCAGGATGACCAGGCCGGCGATCGCCAGGGCCGTCGCCAGCAACTCGCGACGAGTCAACCGCTCGCGCACCGTGAACAGCAGCAGCACGGGCATCACCACAGGGACCAGGTTCACGATCAGCGACGAGTTGGCAGCCAGTGTCATCCGGGCGCCGTAGATCCACGACACAAAATGCACTGCCAGCAGAAATGCGGGCAAGAGTGTTGCTTTCAAGTTGCGCCAGTGAAACACCGCCGCAAACTCCCGCCGTTTGCGAAAAAACAGCGGTGACAGCGCAGCCGCCGCGATCAACAGCCGCAATGATGCCAGCAGCAACGGATCCGTCCGGCTGGCCTGGATCATGATCACCGCTGTCGAACAGCAGAACACGCCGAAGATCAGCAGCGGAACCTCAAACCATCTGGAAGTATGCATTATTTTGCCACGGGGTGGGGATGACATGGTGACAAGGTGAGGGGGTGACAAGGGATGTTTCATATTCACCCCTTCACCTTGTTACCTTGTCACGCCCTTACGTGTCCATTCCCGGTGACGATCCACTTGTAGGTCGTTAAATCCGCCGCCCCCATCGGGCCGCGGGCGTGGAGTTTGTCGGTGCTGATGCCGATCTCAGCCCCCAGGCCGTATTCACCGCCATCGCTGAAGCGCGTGGAGGCGTTGACCATCACCGAGGCGGTGTCCACTGCCTGGATGAACCGGTCGATGGCGCGCACATCGGAGGCAATGATCCCATCGGTATGCCGCGAGCCATAGCGGTTGATATGGTCAATGGCGTCATCGATCGAATCGACCACCTTGATGCCAACGGTGAACGAGAGGTATTCCGTGCCCCAATCTTCCTTGGTGGCAGGCTTGGCAGCCGGGTACAGGCGGCAGGTTTCTTCATCGCCACGGATTTCAACTTCCTTGCCAGCCAGGTCCTCGCAGACCTTGGGCAGCAGCTCAGCGGCAACGTCGCGATGGAACAGCAGATGCTCGACCGCGTTGCACACCGCGCCGCCGGGATAGCTGGTTTTGGCGTTGACGCAGATCTCGCGCACCTGCTGTTCCATGCCGGCTGCGCTGCGGTCGATATACAGGTGGCAGTTGCCGGTGAAGTGCTTCAGCACCGGAATCGTCGATTCCGACACCACCGTGCGGATCAATGCCTCGCCGCCGCGCGGGATGACCAGGTCGATGTACTGGTCCAGCTTCAGCAGCGGGGGAATCAGCGAGCGATCCGTCGATTCGACGATCTGCACCGCATGCGGGTTGATGTTCGATTGCTTAAGCGATTCAGCGATGACGCCGGCGATCGCCTGATTGGAGTGCAGCGCTTCCTTGCCGCCGCGCAGGATAACGGCATTGCCGCTCTTGATGCACAGCGCGGCTGCATCGCTGGTGACGTTAGGGCGCGATTCGTAGAAGAACAACACCACGCCCAGTGGCACGCGCACCTTCTGGATCCGCAAGCCGTTGGGGCGGTTGTACCCCTCGATCACCTGCCCGATCGGATCGACCTGGGCGGCGATCTCCTCCACGCCCACAGCCATCTTCTCCACGCGCTTCTCATCGAGCTTGAGACGCGCCACCAGCGCCGGTGCCAGCCCCGCCGCCTCGGCGGCTGCGATGTCCTTGGCGTTGGCGTCGATAAGCTGCTGCGATCGCTCGCGGATCAGCGCAGCCATGGCTGTCAAAGCCTTGCTTCGCTGGGCGCCATTCAATGTCACCAGCTCAGCCGCCGCCTTGCGGGCATTGCGACCAAGCGTCTGTGTATATTCAGTCCAATCTGCCATGGTGGAAGTATACCTTTAAGGGGCTGCGACTGTGAGCCGATGAGACGCATCCGCGTTGCATCAGGCACATCAAATCACCCAATCCACATTACGTCTTCGTCAGCCGGCGGTACTTGATCCGGTGCGGGCGCTCGGCGTCGATGCCGAGCCTTTGCTTGCGGTCGGCTTCGTATTCGGTGTAGTTGCCGTTGAAGAAACGCACCTGACTGTCGCCTTCAAAGGCGAGGATGTGGGTGGCGATGCGGTCGAGGAACCAGCGGTCGTGGCTGATCACGATCGCGCAGCCGGCGAAGTTCTCCAGGGCTTCTTCCAATGCCCGGATCGTGTTCACGTCCAAGTCGTTGGTCGGTTCGTCCAGCAGAATGACGTTGGCGCCGCTGGTGAGCATGCGACCCAGATGTACGCGGTTGCGCTCACCACCTGACAGCGTACCCACGCGCCGCTGCTGATCGGTTCCGGTGAAGCCCAGGCGCGAAACGTAAGCGCGGGCGTTCATGGTGATGTTGCCGAGCTTGAAGGTCTCCTGGCCGTTGGAGATGGCTTCGAAGATCGTCTGGTCCTGACCGAGCGATTCGCGCGACTGCTCGACATACGCCAGTTTGACGCTTGCGCCGATGATCAGTTCGCCACTGTCGGGTTTCTCCTGGCCTGTGATCATGCGGAACAGCGTCGTCTTGCCGGCGCCGTTGGGACCGAGCACGCCGACGATGCTGTTGGGGGGCAGCACGAAGTTCACATCATCCATCAGCAGCTTGTCACCGTAGCCCTTGCGGAGATTTTTGGCTTCGATGACCTTGTCCCCCAGACGCGGACCCGGCGGAATGAAGATCTCGATTTCCTTTTCCTTCTCGCGCTGGTCCTCCGCGAGCATCTGCTCATAGCGAGCGAGGCGGGCCTTGTTCTTGGCGGTGCGGGCGGAGGGAGACTTGCGCACCCACTCCAGCTCGCGCGCCAGCGCCTTCTGGCGAGCAGATGCCTGTTTCTCCTCAACCTCCAGCCGCGCCTTTTTCTGCTCCAGCCACGCGGTGTAATTGCCCTTGAACGGAATGCCGCGCCCGCGATCCAGCTCCAGGATCCAGCCGGCGACATTGTCCAGGAAGTACCGATCGTGCGTCACCGCGATGATCGTCCCCTCGTAGCGCCGCAGGTGCTGTTCCAGCCATTCGACGCTCTCGGCATCGAGGTGGTTGGTCGGCTCGTCCAGCAGCAGGATGTCTGGCTTCTGAAGCAGCAACCGGCACAGCGCCACCCGGCGTTTTTCACCACCGGACAGGTTCGCGATCTTCGCATCATCCGGCGGGCAGCGCAATGCATCCATCGCCATCTCAAGCTGCTGATCCACCTCCCAGCCGTTGATGGCGTCGATCTTCTCCTGCACCTCGCCCTGACGCTCCAGCAGGGCGTTCATTTCGTCGTCGTCCATCGGCTCGGCGAACTTCTCGCTGATCTGCTCAAACTCCTTGAGCAGCGCGATTGTGTCAGCGACGCCTTCCTCGACGACCTCGCGCACGGTCTTGTTGGGGTCGAGTTGCGGCTCCTGCTCGAGATAGCCGACCGAATAGCCCGGCGCCTTGGAGATCTGCCCTTCGTAATTGGTATCCACACCCGCAAGAATGCGCAGCAGCGAGCTCTTGCCGGCGCCGTTCAGGCCCAGCACACCGATCTTCGCGCCGTAGAAGTACGAGAGATAGATGTCCTGGAGGATGACCTTCTTGTCATACCGCTTGGAGACTCCAATCATGGAGTAGATGATCTTGTTTGGCTCGGTGTTACTCATGGATCAAGCCACCATATCCGGTGCCGTGCAGGTGTAAAGATGCCCAGTCGGCTCGCTGCGGGCGCGATGCCCCAGATACCCACCCAATGGCTGAGCAGACGACCCATCCCCGGTTGACCAAAGCGAGGGCAAGTGGGTTCGCTTTTTTTATTTTCCTTTCTCCTGGCCCGCGATTTTGCGCCAAAAACGCGGTTTTTGAGGGACGAAGTGGGTTCGCTTCGCGCAGTTAGCTCGCTTCCAAGGCCAGGCAGGCGAGCATTGTGGAGGGTGTCAGATCGTTTGCCGACCCGGCTGGCTGGGGCTTCTGCTGCGGGCAGGATCCTCCAGTGCGGGTGATCAGCCGTCGTCGGCTGCCAAGTGGGTTCGCATTTCGTGATTTTCATACGTCTGAATCCCCAATTATGGGCAGATATTGCGGTTTTGATCCGCGAAGTGGGTTTGCCGGAGGGCCTGGCAAACCTGTATTGGCCTCCTTGGTGTGGATGCCTGCCAGGTCCGACAGGCGGATGGGGGTGTCATTCCCAGGATGATACTGTATTTTATCCTAACATTTGAGGGTTGTCCAATGTCTCTTGTGGCGCGAGCGGGAATTTTCAAGATAGCAGTCGCGGCATGACAGAGATTTAAAGCGCAGCCTGCGCGCAGGTTGCCTGTTGGGAGCAAGATGGCCAGACGGGTGCATGTAGACCAGGTGGAGGCGGGGCGGATCACACTGTCGGCGGCGCAGGCGCATCATGTGCGCGATGTCCTGCGGCTGGGCGAAGGAACCGCAGTAGAGGTCTTTGATGACACGGGCAGGGTCGGATCGGGGCGGCTGGTCGAGGTGTCCAGCGGGGCGGTCGTGGTGGAGGTGGGGCAGGTCAAGCAGCGGGGGCGACGAGTGGAGCTGACCATCGCGTCGGCTGTGCCCAAGGGACAGCGGGCGGACTGGATGATCGAAAAGCTTGCGGAGCTGGGGGTGGCGCGGTTCATCCCGCTGATGACCGCCCGTAGCGTGGTCCATCCCGAAGGGCGGGGCAAGCTGGATCGCTGGCGGCGTCTGGCCACCGAAGCCGCCCGCCAGAGCGGCAGTGCGGTGATGCAGATTGACGAACTGACCCGGCTGGATGACGCCTTTGCCGCTTGGCGCGCCAGCGGAGCGGCGGGGTGGTGTTGCGCAACGGAGATCGACGGTCAGCCGCTGGTGACGATCGCGCCGCCACCGGCGGGGTGGTGCTTCATCGGCCCCGAGGGCGGCTGGTCAGAGGCGGAGATCGCGCAAATGAGCGCGGGCGGTGTGTCGGCAGTGCGGCTGACGGAATCGGTCCTGCGGATTGAGACGGCAGCAATCATCGCGGCGGCGGCCGTGTTGCTTGACCGCAATGCGCGAGGCGAGGACGATCGTTAACTCGATCTGCCGGAGGAGATTCCGCACGTGAGTCAGTATCAACAATATCCCCCGTATCCTGCCCATCCCTATTCCTATCAGCCGATGTACGGCTTGCCCGATCCGCAAGCCGACCTGCTGCGACCTGCCCGGCGGGCGAGCATATTGATGTTCATCCTCGCCGGGTTGCTGCTGTCGTGCGGCGTTTGCGCTGGGATCAGCAGCCTCATGCCGATCGATCATCTCGACGTCGAACAGCGGGCGCCCCTGGGCGAGATGGACGAACGTTTCAGCCAGTCGCATGGACTCATCATGGGGCTCACGGCGGGCTTTGTGCTGCTGTGCGGGATAGGGATGCTCCTGCTGGCGATTTTTGTTCGGCGCGGTGGGTTGGGGATCACTCTGACCTCCCTGATTCTCGTGGGCGGGCTGGGGCTGCTGCTGATCCTGGTGCTGGTAAGCAACCTGGTGCTGGCGATGCAGGAGCCGATCATGATCGTGGGCGCCTGCGTGCCCGCCATTCCGCCGGCACTGATTGGTTTGCTGGGGGTATGGCTGATCCAGGCGGTGCGCAACGCTCCGCGCCTCGCCGAGCTGCGCGCCGGCCAGTCCTCAGCCTACTGGCAATCCATGCAGCAGGGACAGCAATACGGCAACAGCGGCTATTGGCCTCAACAACCGCCACCTCCACCCCCGTCCCACGGAGAATAGCCCAGTCACAAAAGTAGGGCAGGCTATCTACCTGCCACGAGCGCCCAAGGTCTATTCGCGGCAGGCAGATAGCCTGCCCTACAAGGCCGCGTTGCGTCGTGGCGCATTGAGCGGGCTTCACACAAGCTTTCCATGCATGTGTGTGGGACACCCTTGTCACTTGAGGCGGTTATTAACTCATGCGGCGGTGGCGTCGGCTCATGAGAGTGAGAAGGCTGAGGCAAAAGATGGTGGCGGTAGTCGGCTCGGGGATGTAGCTGAGGCGCAGGGTCGGTGCGCCATCAGGATTGACAGGGATGAAGGGGGGGAAGCCGATGGTGGTTGTGTAGAGTGTGTGGATACCAAAGTCGATCGTTTTGTTGTTGACCAGGAGCAGGCTCAGTTGGTTGTTGCTTGACGCAACCGCGGCCTGCACGTCATCCACTGACAGGGGGATGCTGAACTCGCCCATCGGCCCAAGGTCATCCAGTGAGCGAGAGCCGCTTGAGGCCGCTTGGTAGACATCGAAGATGTTATCGCCGATTGCCAGGCGAACAGAGGCCTCGCCCCGCACGACCTGTCCGCCTTCGATCGACACATTGGTCCCAGCGGTGAAGTCGAAGGAGGCGGCGGTGATGGTGGCGAAGTCGGGAATGGTAGAGAGGTCGAAGAACAGGCGAGCAGCAGAGCTCTCGCCATCGACGGCGATGTTGTGGAGATCGCCGGCGTCGAAATACGCGATACTGCTGGGGTAATT
>CAZSJB010000005.1:7535-15438 GCA_964606625.1 uncultured Tepidisphaeraceae bacterium
TGCTGTAATCGACCACTTGGTTGGAGGTTGCGATCAGGTCGAGATCGACCGCCCGAACAGAAACGGGCGCGAGCAAAATAGTCGCAAGACCGTATGCCACTGCTTTAATCATGATAATCCCTCTCCGAAACTCCAAGTGTTTCAAGCAGTACGGTAGAGGCAGGGCAAGAATTGTCAAAGGAAATACGTTGAGTTTGCGAGATTTCTTTTGGTATGGGCTTCAAGCGGGAGCGCGAAACTCGGGTTTCGGGGGATGGAGCTGGAGGTCCGGCTTGGGGGTGTGGGTATCCGATTGCTCGGGGGATTGGGGACGGGATCGGGCTAGTCTGGCGGCGGCGGTGTCGAGGCGGTCGAGTTCTTCCTGGAGTTTTGTGCGGGTGCGGTCGACCTGGGGGTCGATCCGCTCAGCCAGGCGCTTTTCGAGGGCGTGGGTCATGGCGTTGGCTTCCAGTTCCCAGTGCTTGATCCTGGCGTGGACCTGGTTTTCCAGATCCTGCACCAGCGCGCCCACGCGGGGGTGAAGCGATTCGATCTTCTGGATCAGTTGCGACTCCGCCTGTTCGACGCGGGCGGTGACATTGTCGAGCAGGGCGGAGGCACGCTGCTCGATGAACTCGCGGGTCTGCTCCAGGGTGGCCTGAGCCTGAGGACGAAGGGCCCGCAGGCGGGCGATGAGCTGTTCTTCGACCAGGTCGACGTTGCGCTCGCCGGCTGCGCGCAGGTCCGCGAGGCGGCCGTCGAGAGTGGACTGGAGGGCTTCGAGCGTGGCGTCGATCTGGGCCTGTACCTGGCGGCTGGCGTCTTCCAGGTGGGCGAACAGCGGACGCAGTTGTACGCGCGTCTCAGCCTGGATCTGCTCCACCTGCTGGCGCACACTGACGCGGACCGACTGGAGCATCTGCTGAGCCGACATGTGAAACTGCTGTTCGGCCTGTTCAAGCTGGGTCTGCATCTCACAGGTGGCCCGGGACAGAAACTGCTGGAAATCGTTGATGCGCCGCTCGATGTTGGTGGTGGCGTCGGTGGCGATCTTCTCGATACGCGACTCATGGGCGCGCAGCTCGTCGTTCAGTTGATGCCGCAGGGGCTCGGTAACCGACTGCGCCTGCCGGCGGGCGCGCTCCAGCGTTTCCTGGAGTTTCTGTTCCAGGCCACCAGACAGCTCGATGCTCTGGGCGCGGGCGGTGTTCATCCGCTCATCAATCTGCTCGATCAGCCGCGAGGAATCTTCCCGGGCTTTGGCAAGGTCAGCATCGATGACATTGGCGAGGGTTTTGGTTATAGCGGCAAGGTCGTTTTCGACGGTGGCGGCGTGGGCGGAGATGGCCTGTCGCGCTGACTCGACGGACGCATCGAGGGCGTTTTTCTTGCTGTCGAGCATCGCTGCCAGCGATTCGGCGATGCGCTGCTCAGCCGCTGCGGCGGCCTGGTTGATTTTCTGCTCGACCGGTTCGATGAGATGGGCGATCTCGCGGCGCGCCTGGTGCAGCGACTCATTCACGACCGACTGGGCGCTGTCGCGCAACTGCGGAATCTGGGCGAGCATCGGGCCCAGATCAGCGGTGTTCTTGCGGAGATTGTCCAGAAGGGTCTGGAGGTTGGCTTCGGCGCGGGTGATGAGTTCGAGGCGTTTCTCGAGGCGTGCTTCCAGCTCGCGGGCTTCGTCAATGCGCCGGCTGACGGCTTTGTCGATCAGGGCCAGACGGGCAGCCTGATCAGGCAGAGTAGGCAGGGCGGCATGGGGCTGGGGCATGGGTCGTAGCTCCGATAATCTCGTGTGCAGTTACTCAGATCGGCTGATAAGGGCGTTTGAGATGAGGAATTGCCCGCAGAAGCACGGCAGGTGAGGCGCCCCTTGCGCTGGCGGGGCCATTCTGGCAAGCAGGCACGGCCGCCGCTTCAGGCGAGGGACTCCGTACTCACTGGCTTTCGTCTCGCTGAGGGCGATGTAAGGATTGGTGAACATCTTACGAATTAATATCTTGATATTTTGGAAATTGTTAGGTATAATGTGGGTTGGATTTGCTGCGCGTCTGCGGGTTCTTTCCGCGGACCAGAAAAGGGAGAAGTGTCATGTTGATGGGACGCTTGGCGAGAGCGGATTGCGGTTTGGCTGTGGGCATTCAGGAGATGGTTTGCGCTCCTGATGGCGGCCTGCGGTCGTCAAAAACGAAGCCAAAACGAACCCAAACGAACCCACCAAAACGGCGTTTCTGAGGTGGAAACGCAGTTTTGGCTCTTTGGGAAACTTCAAAACGAACCCAATGCAAAGGAGGGTCAGTTAGAGCAGTCGTCGCAGAAACAGCCGCGCGAACAGGGTCAGTTTGTCGCGCCGCCGGAGGGTTGGGCGATGAGAAAGCGTGTCATAGCCGGCTGCGCGGATGCGTTCGAGGATTGCCTGGCCGCCGCGGGTGAACAGCTCAATGTCGATCCGGTAGCGGGGGTGGATCATCGGGAGCAGGGCGAGGCCCTGGTCGAAAAGGGCGGCTGCCCGGTCGACCTCAAAGCGGAGCAGTTCGGCGTAGGCGGGGGTAAACCGGCTGGCGGCGATGTCGGCTTCGGTGACACCGAAGCGGGCCATGTCCTCCGCCGGAAGGTAAATCCGGTTGCGATTGCGATAATCGCGGGCGACGTCCTGCCAGAAGTTGGTCAGTTGCAGGGCGGTGCAGGTGTAATCGCTCAACCGCTGGCGCTCAGGATCGCGATAGCCGATCAGATAAAGCACCAGCCGGCCGACCGGATCAGCCGATCGCGTGCAATAATCCAGCACCTGCGCGTACGTCTGGTACCGGTTGACGCGTTGATCTTGCTCGAAGGCGTCGATCAGGTGCAAAAACGGGTCGGCGGGGATGTCGAACCGGCGGATCGTATCCGCCAGGGCCAGGTTGATCGGGTGCTGCGGGGGGACATTGTGATAGATTCGCAGCAGGTCGGATCGAAAATCCGCCAGCGCCCGCAGGCTGGCGGTGGTTTCAGAAATTTCGTCAGCCAGGTCGTCCGCGTGACGGCAGAAAGCGTAAATGTTGTAGAAATCCTGCCACAGATGACGGGGCAGGGCGGCTGACACGACGGTGAAGTTTTCGTAGTGGCTGGTCGCCAGCCGGCGCGTAAAACGCCGGGCTGCGTGGATTCGCAGGCGATCGGCGGGTATGGTTGTGTGTTGGTCAGCCAAGGCCATCAAGATTCTGCGGCGCTTTGTGAAGGCGTCAAGACAGGGTGGCAGAGGATGAACAAAAAATGACTGCATGATGAAGCGCGCAGGAAACAAGCGGCTGCCTCATGCACCAGACAGAGGATGTAAATGAAGATTATCCTGGCCAATCCACGTGGTTTTTGTGCGGGCGTCAACATGGCGATCGAGGTGGTGGATCGCGTGCTGAAGCTCCAGGGGCCGCCGGTCTACGTATTTCATGAGATTGTGCATAACCGCCACGTGGTGGAGGGATTCCGCGAGCGCGGCGTGGTGTTCGTGGATTACATCGAGGATGTGCCCGAAGGCGCGACGGTGGTGTACAGCGCGCATGGCATCTCGCCAGCGGTGCGCGAGGTAGCCCGCAAGCGCAAGCTCTACGAGGTGGACGCCACCTGCCCGCTGGTGACGAAGGTGCACAAGGAAGTGCTGCGGTTTGCGCGCGATGGATATCACATCCTGTTCATCGGGCATCGCGATCACGATGAAGCCGTCGGCACCGTGGGCGAAGCGCCGGATCAGATCACGGTGATCGAATCAGCTGAGGAGGTGTGGCAGGTGCAGGTGCCCAACGAGGAGCGCCTGGCGTTTGTGACGCAGACGACGCTGAGCGTTTCCGATGCCCAGCGGGTGATCGATGAGTTGAAAAAGCGCTGGCCGCACATCCGCTCACCTCTGAAGGATGACATCTGCTATGCAACCACCAACCGCCAGAACGCGGTGACGGAGATCGCGCCAGAGGTGGACCTGGTGCTGGTCGTCGGCAGCCAGAACAGTTCCAATTCCCAGCGGCTGGTCGATCGCGCCCGCGAAGCCGGTAAACCGGCCTACCTCATCGACGATCATTCCTACCTTCAGCCCGAATGGTTCGAGGGTGTGGAGTCGGTGCTGATCACTGCCGGAGCGTCGGCTCCGGATCACCTGGTGCAGGAGTTGATCGAACGTCTCAAGAAAGACTTCAACGGCGGCGAGGTCGAAACCCGCACGCTGGTGGAAGAAAACGTGGACTTCCTGCTCCCCAAGAGCCTGCGTCAGCTTGAAGTGATCAGCTAGGGGCTTGAATCTGTGGCATGTGGTTGCCACAGAGGCCGGTGATCCGCCCGCAGGGCAGGCAATTGCCTGCCGCGGACACTGGATCAATCCTGGGGGGCGATGATCAACTTGCAGCCGGCGCTGCGGATTGCCTGGGCATGATGCTCAGGCAGGCCGGCATCGGTCACGACCACATCAACCTCGTCCAGCCCGCACAGCCGCGCCAGTGCCTGCTGGTCAAACTTGCTTGAATCCGCCAGGAGCACCACCTGCTGCGCTTGGCGCATCATCTGTCGCTCTGCCTGTACAAGCAGCAGGTTCTGGTTGTACAGCGATCCGTCCCGGATTCCCGCGACGCTGAAGAACATGGTCTGGGCGTGCACCGTTTGCAGCGCCTGTTCAGCCATCGGCCCCAGCAGCACGCCATACCGCGGGTAGACCAGCCCGCCGGTAAGAAGCAGTTCGACGTTGTCATCATTGAGGAACAGATTGGCGATGGGCAGGGAGTTGGTCAGCAGTTGTAGTGACTGGCCGATCAGCTTCTGTGCCAGGTAGAAGGTGGTTGTTCCACCATCGATGAGGATCGTTTGTCCCGGCTGGATGAGTTGGCGGGCGGCCTTGGCGATCTGCTGCTTGGACTGGAGCTGATAGCTCATCCGCTGATCGAATGCGTAAGGTCGCGTCGCGGCTGTGTCGGTGCGATCACCCGTCCAGATGACCCCACCGTGGGTGCGCTTGACGATGCCTTGCTGCTCCATCGATTCGATGTCGCGCCGGACTGTGGACGTGGAGACGCCCAGTTCAGCCGCCAGCGTCTCCAGATCACTCATGCCGCGGCTGGCGATCAGCTCGCGGAGTCGGGATTGACGTTCAGGAATAAGCATGTTTGAACCACTGTTGCGTTACATCGAGGCAATGCGCTGCCGATTGTACGCCAGCTTCTGCGCCGGGGTCATGCGGGCGAAGTCCGGCTTGCCGTCAGCCGTCGTCGGCAGGGTTGCGGGGCTGGAGATTACCCTCTTGCGGATGCTCGACGTCGTCGGCTTGGCGGTTGCCAGCGACACCTGCGAATGGTTGCCCGCGTAGCTGGTAGCCGTCGTCGTCAGTTCCAGATCAGCTTTGAGATCACGATACGGAGGGATACCCAGCTTCTGGAGATCACCATGATACGCACGCACGGCTTCTTCCGCACCGATCTGGCCATCAGCGATGGCGCGCAGGTAGGTGATGAAGGTGAGCTGATGCTCGCTGTTGTTGATCTTGCGGCCATACAGGGCGACGCGGGCGCCGTGGCGCTTTGCTTCCTCCAGCAGTTTGAAGGCATCGTAGGTCGTGCCGCTGTTGCCGCCGAGGATGCCCGGCACCAGGTGCGGATCATACTCCACCAGCTCTTCCATCGCGCGCGGGCCGTGGTAGACGATCTTCAGGAAGATCGGCCGGCTGGCACGCGGCACACCCGCGAGCGTACGGACAATCAGGTCATTGATATAGCGACCCAGATCCGCCGGGCAGTGATCGCCGCAGGCATTGGGATCGAAGACCTCCAGGAAATGCCGAAAGCCTTTCTGCTCGGCTTCGAGGCGAAACTCTTTGTACGCCAGCAGGGTGGGGTAGTCGAAGTCGATGTGGTTGTTGGGGGTGATCGAGTAGAGGCCCAGGTTGGCTCCACGGGTTCGCTCCTGGGGTGTCGGGTCGAGCTTGCCGGCCATGATGTGGTCGATCGTGGTGGACTGGAACGGCCGGGAAGGGGCATCCCCGTAAGTACCGCCGGCTGGCAGATGCACATCCGTCGTGTCGTTGGCGCGGGTGGCGGGCGTGACCGGCGAGTCATCGAACAACCGCTCGTCGATCGTCAGCACTTCATTGGTGCTGGCGGACATCAGCATGATATCGACCAGCCCCTGCCTGACGACCTCCCGCATCTGGTCGCGATAGTCTGCCAGCGAGCGCCGCCGGCCGGTGCGTGCATCCACCCCCGTCGCCGCCAGGCCGTACGCCATGTCCGCGTCCTTGGCATCCGCCAGGATGAAGTCCTTGGCGCCGAAAGGATCGGCGTGAATGCGAGCCAGCTTGGCATCAAGGCTTTTCATGGTTTCTTGCCACAGATGGACACAGATGCGAGGTGCAAAGCTTGAAGCACCAAGCTCCCAATAAACTTCAAACTTCAAGGAGGGAGGAGAAATAAAAATCTGTGTTTATCGGTGTTCATCTGTGGTTGTTTACTTTCCTTGTTTTACCTGCGCATACGTCGCATCGAGTTGCTTCGCCCCCGCGACCAGAGCGCTTTCTTCCTTGGGCCACAGTTCGATCGGATGACGGCGGATGACGCCGGCGCGGGCGATCTCGGTCGGGACGCTGGTGCAGATGCGGCGGATGCCGTATTCGCCCGCCAGTTGTGTGCTGATCGGCAGGATTGCCGGCTGATCGAGGGCAATCGGATGAATGACCTCCGCGATCGTCAATCCGACCGCCCAGCCGGCGCCGCCCTTGAGCTTGATGCACTCAGCCCCGCTGGTTTTCGTGCGCTCAAACACGCGCTGCTGCTGGGCTGCACCAAATCCCGGCCATTTCACCAGGCTCACTCCCGCAGCCGTCGCGCTCGACCAGATTGGCACCATCGAATCGCCATGCTCACCCAGGATCAGCGCCTTCACCTGTGTCGGCGGCACGCCCAGCTCCAGTGCGATCAGCGACCGGAAGCGGGCGGTGTCGAGCTGTGTCCCCAGGCCGATCACTTTCGACGGATCGTAATCCAGGTATTCGATCGCCAGGCGCGAGAGAATATCGACCGGGTTGGAGACGACAAGCAGGATTGCGTCCTTCTTCAGGCCAGCCGATTTGAGCGAATCGAGGATCTGCTTGAACAGCGAGACATTGCGGTTGATCAGGTCGAGACGCGACTCATCCGGCTTGCGCCGCAGGCCGGCTGTGATGCAGATCAGATCACTGTCGGCACAGCGGTCATATCCGCCGGCGTAGATCTTCTGGCCGCCTACCACACTGCTGCCATGCAGCAGATCCAGCGCCTCGCCGGCTGCCATCTGTTCATTGGCATCCAGCAGGTGGATCTCCGAGACGATCCCCGCGCATTGCAGCGCAAACGCCGCATTCGACCCCACGCGCCCGCCGCCACCAATGATGCTGACTTTCATCTTCTGCTCCGGTCTTTTTCTTTAGCCACCGATGAACACCGATGGGCACAGATTCTGATTTTGTGTTTTTGAAGCTTGGGAGTTCCTTGAAACTTGGGGGTTGGAGCTTGGAGCTCCGCGCCCGATCTGTGTTCATCTGTGGTTTTTCATGATTTCACGCCGCTGCCATGATCTGGTCCGTAATGACCTGCACTAGCTGCTCGAAATCGGCTTCGCTGACGTTTGCAGGAACGAGCTGGTTGATCGCCTGCTGAAGGTTGGCGGATTCGGCCGTCTGCGGTGCCGGGACAGTTCCACTGTCGGTTGCCATCCGGCCGCGCTGGGCGATGTCGCCACCGCCAACACGCGAGATGAAGTCGCTTTGACAGGTGATCTTCGACGGATCGCCGCTGGCGGTACGCGGGTCGCTCATGCCGAAGCGTGCCTTGAGCGCCAGCAATTCCTTCATCTCTTGGGCGCCCAGCGGGCGGATCTGGCCGACCTCCTTAGCCAGCAGCAGGATCCGGCAGTACGCGTCGACGATCTCCAG
>CAZSJB010000005.1:15448-16519 GCA_964606625.1 uncultured Tepidisphaeraceae bacterium
GTCTCCTCCAGGTTCTTATCGAAGCAGACCACGCCATGGTTTCCTAGCACGATGGTGTTTGCCTCATCGAGGAAAGGGTCGATCGACTCGCCCAGTCGCTTGTCGCCAGGAGTGACGTATTTGGCGGTGGGAACCGGTCCGAGGAAGACCTCGGCTTCGGGATGCACGCAGGTGGGCAGCTCGACGCCCGCCACCGCGAACGCCGTCGCATGCGGTGGATGGGAGTGGATCACGCAGTTCACATCCGGCCGCCGCTTGTAAATGTGCGCATGCAGCATGAACTCGCTGGTGCGTTTGCGCTTGCCAGCCAGTTGCTTGCCGTCGATATCGACGACGCAGATGTCATCCGGCTTGAGAAAGCCCTTGCTCACACCGGTGGGCGTGCAGAGGAACCGGCCATTGGGCAGACGCACCGAGTGATTGCCCTCGTTGCCGGCGCAAAACCCCCGCATCCAGATGCGCCGGCCGATCTCGCACATCTCCTCTTTGAGCTTGAACTCACTAACAAATCCCTTGGGTTTGGTGTATGCCATGTTCGTTACCTCTGGTTACTGCTGCACCACCGCGGTATCGAGGATCGCGCTGTTGTAGGCGTCGATCGGGACGATCTTCTCCGGGTAGAAGGGCATGCAGGCTTCGCGGCTTTCACTGAAGGCGATCAGGTCACCGTCGTGTGCGCCCAGGTGGTCATAGACCACGACCGATTCATGCGTGCGGCGCGGCTGGTTCGCCAGCGAGAAGCGATCCTGCACCTCCACCAGCAGGAACCGGCCACCGACGAGCGTCTCGTAGCAGCGGCTGAGCGTGATGCGTCCTATGACCTTGCCGATTCGCATGGTTACCTTCGTTTTGAGCATAGGCCGGATGTCCGTGCCATTAGCCTGTTACCGATCAGTGCTTCACAACTGTGCCATCACCTGGAGCTGGCGTTTCAGGTCTTCACCCGGTTCGCGCGTCGCGCGGGCGAAGCGCTGGAGCATATTTCGGGCCTGCATGAGCGTCAGCCGTGGATGCTCGAGGACCAGCACGTTGGCTGCGATCTGCTCGATGCCGGCGTCGACGGTCTGGAGA
>CAZSJB010000005.1:16529-17792 GCA_964606625.1 uncultured Tepidisphaeraceae bacterium
CCAGCAGCATCGCTTGGGCGCCGGCGGTGACCGCCAGGATGCCGCCACCGGCTGTGCCTTGCTTGACCGATTCGGCGATGACCTGCACAGCAGCGGCGACCTGCGCCGGATCCGCGCTCAAGGGCATTTCCACCAGCGGGGCAGTTCTGGCGACTGCGGTGATCGCAGCCTTTATGCTCCCGCACGGGCCATCACACCACCACAGCAGGGGGGCGGCATGGCCAGTCGTCGTCTGCGACGACTTTTCCTGTGCTGTCGTCGTCTCCAGCGCCGCCTCGGCGTAGCCGATCGTCATGCCCCTGTGCTTTACCCAGTCCCGCGCCAACGGCGTCAGCTTCGCGCGATAGGGCAGCACGATGCGGCCATGCGTGCGAAGCATCTGTTCGAGTTGGCGGGCGGAGTAAAACATCAGTCAGCAGTTTGTGGTCCGCGGCTAATCTTCAATGGCGATGACGAACCACCGGACGGGGCTCTTGTCGTCGCCAACCAGTTCTCTTGCAGCACGGCCGTCGCTGTTGAGCACCACTGTCTGGCCCACACTGGCGCCGTGCTTGTCGACTGCGATGATCGGATCGGCCTCTGGCTGACGCTGCGCGCCCAGCGGCTGGACGATCAGCATCCGCCAGCCGTTCAGCGACGGATGCTTGATGGTCGACGTTGCGTGGCCAATGACTGTTCCCAATTGCATAGCCTGCGGTCAGTCCTCTGCCGACTCCTTAAATCATCCGCATTGCTCCGGTCATCATCATGCGCCGGTAGCGCGTAAAGGTCAGCGGGGTGGTGATGCCCTCGCCGGTGGGGGTGGCGATGCTGTAACTCAGGTATCCCTGGCCGCCCAGGCCCAGGCCCGCCATGCTGGGGCCGTTGACGACAAACAGCGTCGTGTTGGCGCGCCGGCCGAAGTTTGTGATCGTCTGGAGATTGCGTGAGTGGATCAGCGCCGTATGGCGGAATCCGTGCTCGCTTTCGATGGCGCGATCGATGGCTTCTTCGGCGTTCTTCACCCGAACAAAGGGGATGAAGGGCATCATCTGCTCTTCCTGCACGAAGGCGTGATCGGCTGTGGTTTCACCGAACAGGAGTTGCACCGTCGGCGGGACGCGCACGCCCGCGGCTTCACCGAGGACGGCGGCGTCTTTGCCGACCAGCTCCTTGTTGACGTGCAGGCGCCCATCCTTGCTGTCATGGACGAAGGCTGCGCGCGTGAGTGAGACGACCTGCGAATTGGTCAGCCGCATGCCCCCGTGCTTCTCCATCGCGGCG
>CAZSJB010000005.1:17802-19986 GCA_964606625.1 uncultured Tepidisphaeraceae bacterium
AAGATGCTGTCGACGCAGAAGACCTGTTTTTCGCCGATACACAGCAGGTTGTTGTCATATGCGCCGCCCTTGACGATCGACGCAGCCGCGTTGGTCAGGCAGGCGGTTTCATCGACGACGACCGGCGGATTGCCCGGGCCCGCGACAATCGCCCGCTTGCTCGCCTTCAGCGCCGCCCGCGCCACAGCCGGGCCGCCGGTTACCACTAGCAGGCTGATGCCGCGGTGGTTGAAGATCTGGTCGGCTGTCTCGAGCGTCGGCGGAACGATGCAAGTGATCAGGTGTTCGATGCCGAACTTCGCGTTGATCGCCTTGTTGTACTCGCGCACGGCATGGGCGGCGCACTGCACGCCGTTGGGGTGCGCGTTGACGACCAGCGCATTGCCGGCTGCGATCATGTTGATTGCATTGGCGCTGAGCGTCGGTACGCTGTGCGTCACGGGCGTGATCACGCCGATCACACCGAAGGGGGCGAATTCCTCCAGGCACAGGCCGTTGCTGCCGCTGGTGGCAGCCGTGCGGAGAAACTCGACCCCGGGAACGAGCTCGAGGATCTGGAGCTTCTCGATCTTGTGATCGAGGCGGCCGATCTTCGTTTCGTCGAGCTCCATCTTGCCCCAGGCCTGGGCGTTTTTTTGGGCGATCTGCTTGATCAGTCTGACGATGGCGTCGCGATCGTCGAGGGAGAGTTTCAGGAGCTTCTGTTGGGCATCGGTGGCGGCTGAAACGGCATCATCGACGGTATTGAAAATGCCGTAGCGGCCATCGGCGTCTGATTCCTGATGGCGAATGATCGGCGCGCGGTTGACGGGTGGCTCGGTGTGAGCGCTGCCGTTGGTGGCGGGCGTTGTCCCCAGCCGCCGCATCACTTCGCTGACAACATCCTGGATCAGTGCCTGGTTCATGGTATTGGTCCGTTGTCCGAGATCAGATGTCCGCTGTCAGTTGCCCAGGCCTGACAAGGGACTATTGCCGCCCACCGGCAAATGTCTTGCCGGCATAGGTTGCCGAGTCAACAATGCCGACGATCACCGCGTCGGCTGGCAGATTGCGCGTCTGCTCGGTCATGCGGGCGGATGAGCCCTGCGTCACCAGCACGAGCTGTCCCTCGCCACAGCCGACAACATCGATCGCGACGATCGCGCGATTGGTGTTTCCCAGCGCGGCTGGGATATTGGTGCCTTCGTCGTACTTCACGTTCAGCGGCTCGACGACGAGCAGCTTCTGGCCGTGAAGGGTCTTGTCCTTCACGGAAGAGACGACATGGCCGGTCACGCGTGCGAGGAACATGGAAACTCCTGATGCATGATGAATGACGCATGAAACGGAGGCGTCACGCATCATTGTTCATTCGTCACGTCTTATCCCATTTTCGCCACATCTTCATGGGGACGGGCGATGACGTGGACGGCGACGACTTCACCGATGCGCCCGGCGGCTTCGGCGCCGGCATCGACCGCTGCGCGGACGGCTGCCACGTCACCGCGGAAGGTGACCGAGACCAGCCCGCTGCCGACCTTGTGCTGCTCAGCAAACTGCACATTCGCGGCCTTCAGCGCCGCATCGCAGGCCTCGACGGCTGCGGTGATGCCCTTGGTTTCGATCAGTCCGATTGCTTCTCCGTTTGCCATTGTCAGCTCCGTTAGTTGTGAGTGGTTCCTTGCATTGGGTGCATCGCGGTCATCGGTCGGGTTGCGGCAGGTCACCCGCCCACGAGGAACCGCCAACCCTTTAGTTCGCCGTCAAAACCGCCATGGTTTGACGGGCAACGATTAACTCTTCATTCGTCGGGACGATCCAGATCTCAGCCGTGCTTTCGACAGCGCTGATTTTTGTTTCACGGGCGCGGACCTGGTTTTTATTGGGGTCCAGACGGATGCCGGCCCATTCGAGGTTTCGGCAGACGGCCTGGCGGATGCCGATGGCGTTTTCACCGATGCCACCGGTGAAGACCAGCACATCAATCCCGCCCAGTACGACCAGGTAAGCGCCCAGGTAATGCCGGATACTTTCCACAAAGGCATCCATCGCGAGTTTTGCGCGGGTGTTGCCTTCGGCGGCGGCTTGCTCGATATCGCGCAAGTCCGGTGAGACGCCACTCATCCCATACAGGCCCGACTGCTTCGCCAGCATGTTCAGCACGTCATCGACCGTGCGGTCGGACTTGAGCAGCCGCCGCAGGGC
>CAZSJB010000006.1:0-5284 GCA_964606625.1 uncultured Tepidisphaeraceae bacterium
AGCCGCAACTCATCCTCGCGGAGATGCCGGGGTCGGTGATCCGCAATGACCAGCGCGCCCAGCGTGCGCCCCTCCACCTCCAAGGGCACCGCCAGGAACGCGCGCGTGTTATACAGGTGAATGGCCTCGGGATGAATCTGGTCCGGAACAGCCACGGTATCAGAAATCCAGACAATCCGATTTTGCCGCAGCGCCTGGCTGATCACCCGCGTGTCTTCCAGCAGCCAGCGACGGCCGACAATCGGTTCATCAATGCCACTGGCGGTGATCGCCTTCACATACTCGTTCTCTTTTATCAGGACACACGCCATCGACATCCGCAGCAGATGGCGGGCTGCATCGGTCACCTGCTGAAGCACCACCGGTCCCTGCCCGATGCGGGCACTGATGGCTGCCGACACCTGCTGTAGCGATTCCAGCGCCTGCAGGTAGTTGCGCATCTGCTGATAGGCCCGATAGCGCCCGATCCCCGTGATGATCAGCACCGCCACTACAACCGCCCCCCCCGCCATTACCAGCATTAATGGCCAGGCTGCCATCGCACTGCCTGGCAGGGTGCGATCCCATTTCAGCAGCCCCACCAGCGCAGCGACCATTCCCGCAAGTAACAGCAAGGATCCTCCCCAAGCCCGTAAAGCCGGCATTCCCAAGGGATTGAGCGAAGATGTGGTTGGCAGTGTGGAAGAGGTCATGGTTCCAGTGGCTGGGGAGCCCCACGGCGTTTGATTCGCACCCTCAAGTGTCTGATGCTCCGAGGTGAGAAGTTTGAATCATGGACTCACGATCCGGGAAAGTCACCTCCAGCCAGACACATTCCGATTGCGTCTGGATAGTGGGATTTGTCATTTCCGCAGGGAAGAGAATCGTTTCCCCCCGTGTAATGGAGACGGGTTTCTCCAGGCCATCCACCCGCAACTCCGCCGAGCCCTGAAGCATCATCCAGACCACTGGTTGATCATACGGAATGTCCTCCAACACACCTGCGGATCGGTGCACTTTCTCGATTCGGAAAAATGGGCAATCAACCAACCGCACAGCACCGGGGAAATGGCTGGGAACGTGGGGATACGCCTGCTGTGGTTGAGGCTGGCCGGTGAAATCAATGCATTCCAGGGCTTCAGCGACGTGGAGCTTGCGCGGTTTGCCATTTTCAAGGCGGCCAAAGTCGTACACGCGGAAAGTGGTGTCACTGGGCGTTTGCACCTCCGCCACCAGGATGCCGGCTCCCAGGGCATGGACTGTCCCCGAGGGCAGGAAATAACAGTCCCCTTCCTTCACTGGAACCGCGCAGACCAAGTTTTCAACGGTATTGTCCGCGATGGCTGTTTCAAACTGTTCGCGCGTGACCCCTGGCTGAACGCCCTTGAGGATGCGGGCGCCCGGCTCGTGCTGGAGCACGTACCAGGCTTCGGTTTTGAGATGAGCGCCAGGGTGCTTGTCCACGTAGGCCTGCGGCGGATGCACCTGGACGCTCAAGTCTTCGCGCGCATCAAGAAACTTGATCAGGATGGGGAACTGCTCGCTGTTGACCAGCGGCACGTCTCCATGCACGGCGCGGCCGTAGGTTTCGACCAGTTCATGCAGGGTGCGGCCGGCCAGCGGTCCGTTGGCGATGACGGCACTGGTCCATCCATCGGTCCCCTCTACCACCCCGGGCGGGAAATCGTACAGTTCCCAGCTTTCGCCAATCTGTCGGCCCTCAGGCAAGGACTTGCCAAGAACCGTCTGGAGCTTGCGCCCGCCCCAGATCTTCTCGACGTATCGCGGATTGAACTTCAAGGGATAAAGATTCATGAGTGAAACTGTACTCAGGGTCTCAGATGATTGCCACGCCTGCACGCGGATGTAGAGGATGACACATAGCCCGTTTGCCGACCCGTCTTTTCCGCGGCGAAGGCAGACGGCTGGCGATACGGCGAAGTGGCGCGTACCATCGTATACGTGTTGGACGAACTCCCTGTTGAACGTGAAACCGCTGACGACAGTCAGCCGAAGCAACTCTCCTTCACGATCCAGCGGGTCTGCTTCGGACTGCTGATGGCCAGCGGATTGCAGCTTGTCATCGTACTGGGCGTTTTCATCTTCACAATCGGTGATGAGCAGACCGGCGGACGCAACCTGATCATGGCCCAGGCGTTCGCGGTGGGGATGATCTTCGCCACCTTGGCGCTGGCGGCTCGTCGCTGGCCGCTGTTCGCGGCATTGAGTGCCGTGCTTGTCTTCTTCGCAGCCAACATTGCCCTGGCAGTGGTGGTGCCCGGGACACTCTGGGCCGGATTCCTCCTCAAGTTGCTCCTGCTGATCGTGCTGATGCGCACCCTGCTCACCGCGCTGGAAGGGCATGCACGATCCTGATCCTCCTGGCTCCAATCCTCCTCATTCATACATGGCCAACTAACGTTGGTTCTCCACGAGCGTGGCGTATGACTCGCCCACGTAGGTCCCGGGCTCGATTTGCAGGTGATCGCTGAGCGTCTGGAGCTTCTGGCGGCCTTCTTCATCGCCGATGTTCTCAAAGAGAACGGCTTCGAGCTCGAGGAACGAGCCCAACCCTTCCACCTCATCCAGATGGATGCGGACATTCTCCCAAACATACAGGTCGCGCGTTTTGCGCACCTCTACCAGGATGCCCACGCTCCGCTGCAACGACTGTTTCAGGACCTCCGGTTCCCGAATCTGGGTCAGCAGGTAATCGCTGCGGCAGATATCGGGCGCGTCATCGCGCAGATACCAGATGAGCTGGGCTTCGTCCTTGGAGTCGCCATACTCCCGCAGTTTCAGCCGGCCATGACGGGAATGGAAGTACGTATCCAGTTGCTGCACCGTACCGCCATACTCGGCTCCGAGTGATTCCACGATCCGCGCCGCCCGCACAAGGTCGGGATAACGCACCTTCAGTTCCATGTTGCGACGCATCATAGGTGAATAGCCCCATGGTCTTTTACCTCAGTTCCCCGCCAATGGCCAGCCGAACGGCTGGCGCCCCAGGCGCCATTACGCTTCGCCTGAAACGTCCCCAGCCGTGCGATTGCGCCGTGCCG
Source organism: uncultured Tepidisphaeraceae bacterium (assembly GCA_964606625.1). Taxonomy (GTDB): domain Bacteria; phylum Planctomycetota; class Phycisphaerae; order Tepidisphaerales; family Tepidisphaeraceae; genus CALEKX01. The sequence continues at coordinate 3,042 of CAZSJB010000006.1, forward strand.
CGATGAACGAACGAATGGCAGCCACGAGGAAGATCAGCGTCAGGAGAAAGCTGATGGTCATGGCAACGACCTTCACAGGATTGGCGGGCTGGTAGTCTCCGAAGGCCCACGCGAAAACTCCACCAAAATCCCGGGCAGACGCCAGGATCGTCAGCAGCGCCAGCGCAGCCGCGGCATGCATGGCATGTTTACGCGCCCCCGCGTTCCGCCCCACCACGCCGAGGATGACAAAAACAATCCCGATAAATGCCGGAATCAGCGCTGTCACGCTGGCGGCGGCGACATACAAGTAACCAACGATGCCGACGAGGATCAGCCCCAGTCCGACTGCAATACTCAGCTTTGGCAAGGATATGCTCCCGGTTGAATCCAGCGTTGCGTCCGCTTGCGGTCCTTTACCACAGATCGCGGCGGTTACACAGTTTACGGTTAGACCTGCGAAAGTCATGCGGACACCCCACCCAGGCGTTCAGATTTTGGATCCCACAGGGCTCCGTTGGCAGCACAGGAATCGGTAACGCCAAAATGGTCGTGTCCGATTGGCAGGATAGCCGAATAGCAATATCGTGGCAGTGCCGGCGCCACGACGTATGATCAGACGTAGTCCATTCCACAGGATTCACAGATGTTCACGTTGTCTCCATCCCCCCGCTTCGAATCTCTCGAGCGGCGCTATCACTTTGCGGTCACTGCCAATGATCCGCTGATCAATCATCCGGGGATGTATGGCCTGAACCAGATCGATGCGCCAAGCGCCTGGGCTGTCACGACCGGTTCGCCAGCGGTGGTGGTCGCCAACATCGACAGCGGCGTCGATTTCGCCCATCCGGATCTGTATCTCAATATCTGGATCAACCAGGGCGAGGTGCCCTTCCCGATCGGCACGCCCGGCGGCCTGGTCGAATCACCGGATTATCAAGATGGCATCCTGACGTTTCATGATCTCAATTACCGGCTTCCGGATAACTCTCTGGCCAATGCGGCCTTTGTCAGTGATCTGAACAATAACGGCTACATCGATGGCGAAGACCTGATCTTCAACACGCGCTGGGTCAATGGCCAGGATGATGATGGGAACGGCTACGTCGATGACCTCATCGGCTGGGACTTCGTTCACAATGACAACGATCCGTATGACTATGACGGCCACGGCACGCACACAGCCGGAACCATCGGGGCGATCGGCAACAACGGGATAGGCATCAGTGGCGTTGCCTGGAATGTCCAGATCATGCCCTTGAAGATCTTCCCTGACAGCGGCGGTGGCGCGGCGATGTCCTACATCGCCGAAGCAATCCGCTATGCCGCCGACAATGGCGCGCGAATCTCCAACAACAGCTACGGCGCAGCCTTCGGCAGCGAGGGGGATATCCTCTCGCAGGCAATCCGCTATGCGGCCACGAAGGATCACCTGTTTGTCGCGGCAGCCGGCAACGACGGCCGCCTGATCGATCGCGAACCGCCGCGGAGCTACCCCGCAGCCTACAACATCGATCACATCATCAGTGTCGCGGCTGCCGACAGCAGCAATCGCCGCGCGTCGTTCTCCAACTTTGGAGCGATTTCGGTCGATCTCATGGCTCCGGGCGTGGGGATTCTCAGCACCGTACCCGGGGGATATGCCCGGTTCAGCGGAACCAGCATGGCTGCCCCGCATGTCACCGGCGCGGCTGCATTGCTGCTCAGCCGTGATCCCTCGTTGACGGCACTTGAGGTCAAGGAACTGCTGCTCAGCACCGTCAATCAGGATCCTTCGCTGACGTATTTCGTCGCCAGTTCCGGATCGCTGAACGTCGGCCGCGCCATGCACCACATCGGCTCGAACGGAACGACAACGATCTTTTCCACTGGCTCCACCCTCACCCAGGAAGGCCTCAAGGCACTGGTTGCCATGGGCCATACCGAGTACGCACGGTACCTGTCCTCGCCCACTCCAATGACTTTCTCCACCACCCCTCTGGCTGACGTGTTGGATGAAGCAGAAGACGTGCTGCCTACCCGGCCACGTGAAGTACTGGCATGAGGCTGATCGCCAGTAACCGGCTGTAGAACGTTCAAGACAGCGATAAATCTCCTGGCCTATCTCCGTGTCTGCCCCTCTTTTTGTCTTCGGGGCTGGCACCCGCCTCCTCATGGCCAGAGCGCCATCCCCTCCAGCCCAGCCGTTTCCGGCTGACCAGTGATGAGATTGGCGTTCTGCACCGCCTGGCCGGCAGCGCCTTTACCCAGATTGTCGATCGCGC
>CAZSJB010000006.1:5294-6894 GCA_964606625.1 uncultured Tepidisphaeraceae bacterium
AGGAGACAAACAGCAGGTTGGTACCGGTAGCCCACTTGGTGTGTGGCGGTTTTTCCGTCACGCGGACGAAGGGCCGGTCTTTGTAGAACGCCCTGGCGGCGTCGAGGCAGTCGGCGGTCGTGGCTTTGCCACGGCAGTAGATCGTCGCCAGGATGCCCCGGTTCATGGGAATGAGATGCGGCGTGAAGACCAATCCCTGAGACGCCCTGCCGACAAGCCGATCGATGGTCGCAACCATTTCCGGCATATGCACGTGCTTGAGCAGCCCGTAGGGCATGACATCCTCGTTAGTGTCCGCGTATCCAAACGCGCTCGAGCCGCCGCGCCCGGCACCGCTGACACCAGTCTTGGCATCGATGATGATCTGGTCCGGTTCGATCAGCTTGCTGGTGAGCAAGGGAGCCAGCGCCCCCAGCGTGGCTGCGGGATAGCATCCGGGATTGGCGATGCGCGACTGGCCTTTGATCTGATCCGGCCAGACGTCCGCCAAGCCGTACGTCCATCCCTCGACATACCGATGATCCCCCCCGATATCGACGATCTTCACCGACTGCGGCACCGCAGCCAACGCATCCCGTGAGGCTCCCGTCGGCAAGGACGCAAACAGCACATCCAGTTCCGGCAGCGCCGCCGGATCCCATTTCTGGATCTCCAGATCGGCGATCCTGGGATCGACGCTCGGAAACCGCTCGATCAGCCGCGAACCGGCAGTCGAATCGCCCGCGACGTACACCACTTCAAACGCCGGATGCCCCGCACAAAGTCGCAGGGCCTCGCCACCGCCGTAACCACTGACGCCAACAATACCAACTCGGATGCTCATAGGCTTTGCAGTCTACACCAGGCAGGATTTTTTGCGATCTCCCGTCCTCTATCCAGATCCCCGTGATCTCCTTGTCCCAATGGGTTCGTTTCCATCTTTTTTTGATCCCCAATCCCCCTTGGCGCGTCAAAAACGCGGTTTCGATGGGTTCGTTTGGGTTCGTTTTCACAAGTCATCCCGGCAAGATTCCCCTGACAATCCTCTTCGCGGTGAGCACATGGCCACGCCAAAAGACACTCAGATTTCAGACCAAACTATACCCTAATATTTCGAGAGGGTCAAAAAAAATCGGCATTATTTCCCCTAGGCTGCCCCAGCAACCATCCGACAAACCTTCCCCTCTATTCCCGTGTGCCTACCCATTGCACAGGCAGTTCAGCGCTATTCTTGGGGTGATAAGTTCCGCGCAGGTACTTTCCGTCATAAAGGCAGCTGAAGCGTGTCGGCCCACCCTCGGTGTGGAACGACGGCAAGGTAAACGACATCCGATCCCCCACCAGCCGACCGTTAATGACCGGAATCTGTCGCCGGTCCACCTCCGCATACCCGCTGACGAATTGGTAACGCCGGCGCAGCATCAGCGTCATCCGCCGCCGGTCGGGCGTGTTCAGCACACATCGCCACCGCCCCTCCACCCAGGCCGGTACCACCCACAAATAAAGCGTGCGATACTGCACATTACTTTTGACGTCCCACGGCCAGTTGCCCAAGTCAAAGGTGTTGGCAACGATCCGCGAACCCGGCCTAAGCTCCCACAGCAGCTTCGGACGCAGTTTT
>CAZSJB010000006.1:6904-18799 GCA_964606625.1 uncultured Tepidisphaeraceae bacterium
TATGTTAATCCGCGTCAGCAGGAACAACGTCACCACCGGGGCCTCGGTCAGGTCGACGTCGAAAAAGCTCTGGCAGCGGAACTCTACCCGATCCAGCACTCCCGCCCGCTGGGCGTTCCAATGGCACTCCCGAATGCGCAGCCGATCAATATCCACTCCGATCGCCCGCGCCCCCATCTGCGCGGCGGCGATGCAGATCCGCCCATCGCCGCATCCCAGATCGACCACCAGATCCCCCTCCCTCACCCGCGCCAGGCGCAGCATCGCCTCGGCAACCGCCGGTTCGGTGGGCACATAGGGCACATCGCGCTTGGGGTCATCCCGATGCACCTGAATCACGCGCGGATCCTCCAGCGGTGATACAGAGGAAACCCATGACTCGGAATAGATTGCCACAGTAATCTGGTGTTACTCCATAGCGGATGAAATGGGCAATGGCTGATCTGTAAGACGGGTGACCTGGAACAGTCTGTTTTGCCCGGGATTCAGGCGACATCCACCGGGGTCAACTTGCAATTCTTGCGCGATTCGCTAGTTTAACCTCCGTTGCGATTCCGGCGAATTGGGGCTATGGGGCCTGGCGTCGGATACAGCAGGATGCGTTACTCGCACACAGTGCTACAGGAGGTAGCCATGCTCACGTCACACCGACGCGCGTTGGGTCGTTTTACGGTTGCTGCGATTCTGGGAGGCATGGGTGTTTCGATGGTCGCTGGTTGTGGCGATGCCATCAGCCATACCATTCCCACCAAGCAGGAAGGCCTCGCCCACTATCAGCGGGGTGAATACACCGACGCAGCCGGCGCATTTCAGAGTGTCGTGCGCAGTGAACCCCGCGATTACGAATCCCGCTATTACCTGGCTGAGAGCAACGCTCGCATGGGCAACTACCAGCGAGCCATCCAGGCGTATCGTGCCACCCTCGATGCCATGGACCTGACGTACGAAGGCAAGCGTGATCACGCCTTCCGCGCGAAGGTGCTGGACAGCTTCGCTAAAACCATTGCCCAGAGTGATCAACGGCACGTGGAGCTGGAAAACCTCGAAGCCGAAGCCAGCGCCAAGGCTTCGGCTGAACTGTACCTCATCCTCGCCAAGAGCTACCGCTACGCCGGCGATCATGACACCGCCCTGACCCGCTACAACCAGGCCACCAGCCTCGCCTCGAACAATGCCGCGTATCAGAAGGAGCATGGGCTGTATCTCGAGCAGATCGGCATGGTGGAGCAGGCCCTGCCCCATCTGCGCCGCGCCAACGCGCTCGACCCCGAAGACATCGAAGTCGCCGATGCTTTGCGTCGCCATGGCATCGTCCCTGGGCCCAGCCTGAAAGAACGCGACGAACTGGCCAAGCCCCTCATGCCCACCGGTCCATTGCCCGACGTCGACCTGACCAACCTCCGCATCGGCGGCAACCGGTCGGCTGACTCGGAGCAGCCCCAGACCACCGACAACGCCATCCCTCCCGCGACCGTCCAGTCACCGCGGGACTGATGCAAGGCATCATGGACTGGTAAATGAAGCCGATCCGCGCCTGGGTTACAGCAGATGCAGGCATCCGGCGGAACTCGATCTCTTGCGCCTGTCGCGCAGACGGCTGGGCGTGTATCTCGATGACATCATCCTGCGATGATGGACCACCAAACAGGCGAATTGCCCGGCTGATGGATCGGTCATGAACGTGGCGGCTGCTTGATGTTCGCTGAAGCGTCTCATACCTTGGCGGGTTCGGGTATGATCAACGCTTCCATCGAAAAATCTCAAGCCCTTCCCTCCATCGACGACGCCAAGCTGTCGCCGGCCATGCGGCAGTATTGGGCGTTCAAGAACCAGTATCCGGACTACATCCTGTTTTTTCGGATGGGGGATTTCTATGAGATGTTCTGGGAGGACGCGAAGATCGCCAATCGCGTCCTGGGGGTAACCCTCACCAGCCGAAGCCGCGGCGGCGTGAACGCCGAAGACGCCATTCCCATGGCCGGCGTGCCGTTCCATTCCGTGGATGGCTACCTCCGCCGCATGATCGCAGCCGGGTACAAGGTCGCGCTGTGCGAACAGATGGAAGATCCGGCCACCGCCAAGGGCGTGGTCCGGCGCGAAGTAGTCCGGCTGATGACGCCGGGAACCCTCACCGATGATCCCCTGCTGGATGGCCGATCCGACAACTACCTGGCGGCTGTGGCGTTTCATGTGACCCGACGCGACGGGTATCGCGTCGGGCTGGCCTGGGTGGAGCTGAGCACAGGCGCGTGCGTGGCCATGAGCGGCAACGAGGGGCAGGTGATCGACGAGATCGCCCGCCTCCAGCCGGCGGAGGTGCTCGTGCCGGAAATGGCCTCCGGCCAACCCCATGCCATCGCTGCAACATTGCAGGGGATGAACCTGAGAGCCATCACCCACCGCCCGGGGTGGCAGTTCACGCCGCATCACGCCGCCGAGGAGATCAAGCGCCAGTGGGAAGTCGCCACAACCGCCGGGTTTGGATTTGAGGATGACGATCCAGCCGTCATGGCGGCAGCCGCCATTCTGAGTTATCTCCAGGAGACGCAGAAAACCCAGTTATCACATCTGCGCCCCCTGCGACGACATATTGTCGAAGAGCATCTGGCGATCGATCCATCCAGTTGGCGCAGCCTGGAGGTGGATCGGACGGTCCGCTCCGGGACCAGCGAAGGCTCGCTGCTGAGTGCGATCGACCGGACGCGCACGCCGCTGGGTGGGAGGCTTCTGCGGCGCTGGCTGCGTTTTCCGCTATGCGAGAAGGAACAGATCGATGCCCGGCAGGCCGCCATTGCGGCGCTGCTGGACGTACCGTCGGCACTGGCTGAAGTGCGCGAGGCCTTGGACGAGGTGTGCGACATCGAGCGGATCATCGCACGGGTATCCGTGGGGCGCTGTGCGCCGCGTGATCTTGCGGGGCTGGGCAAATGCCTGACCGCCCTGCCACGGCTGATGGACCTCTTGGCGGGATTGCCCCGCTCAGCCGATGTTGCGCCGGAACTGGAGCGCAAGCGATCGTTTTGCGCAGAGCAATCGGCCTATCTCGCCAGCGCGATCCTGCCCGAACCGGCTGCCCATCTGCGCGAAGGCGGCGTCATTGCCGATGGATTCGATGCAGAGCTGGATCGCCTGCGCTCGATCGGCAGCGACAGCCGCACCTGGCTGGCCAATTACCAGGCGAAGCTGATTGCCGATTCGGGCGTGCCGTCGCTGAAGGTCGGCTACAACAAGGTCTTCGGCTATTACATCGAAGTTACCGACACGCATCGCGATAAGGTCCCCGCCGACTGGACGCGCAAGCAGACCCTCAAGGGAGCGGAGCGCTACATCACCGCCGAGTTGAAGGAGTTTGAAACCGAAGCCACCAGCGCCCGCGATCGGGCGATCGCGCTGGAGCAGTCGCTGTTTGAGCAGGTCCGCCAGTCGTTGCTGCCGCATGTCGCAACCTACCAGGAACTGGCTGACGAACTGGCACGGGTCGATGTGCTGGCGGCGCTGGCGGTGCTGGCACAGGAGCGGCGCTACTGCCGACCGGAAATTGTGACGGATCGCGTGTTGAAGATCGTTGACGGCAAGCACCCGGTCCTTGAGCAGCAGCTTGGAACGGAGTTTGTCGCCAATGATGTGACGTTCAACGAAGAAGATTCGTTGATGCTTATCACCGGCCCAAACATGGCGGGGAAGAGCACTTACATCCGCCAGGTGGCGCTGATCACGCTGCTGGCACACATCGGTGCTTACGTTCCGGCCTCGAGCGCCACGATCGGCGTATGCGATCGGCTCTTCACGCGCATCGGCGCCAGCGATGAGCTGCATTCGGGACAGTCGACCTTCATGGTCGAGATGACCGAAACCGCGAACATCCTCAACAATGCCACCGACCGCTCCCTGGTCATCCTGGATGAAATTGGCCGCGGCACCAGCACGCTGGACGGGCTGAGCCTCGCCTGGGCGATCGCCGAGCACATCGCCCAGCACGTGCGCTGCAAGACGCTGTTTGCGACGCACTACCATGAACTGACCGATCTGGCCAACCAGTTCAGTGGTGTGAAGAACCTGAACGTCAGCGTGCGGGAGTGGGAAGACCAGGTGATCTTCCTGCATCGAATCGTCGAGGGTGGGACGGATCGCAGCTATGGGATCCACGTCGCGCGACTCGCGGGCGTGCCGAAGCAGGTGCTGGACCGTGCGCGGCAGCTCCTGTCGGAGCTGGCGGTCCAGCATGTGGGCAAGCCCAAGCTTTCCAAGGCCCGGAAGATGGACGACGACCCCCAGCTTCCCCTGTTTGCCGATCCATTCACCGAGCTGAAAAACGAACTGGCTGGGCTGAATCTCGAGGAGCTGTCCCCCATGCAGGCCTTCGATTTGCTGCGGCGGTGGAAGGACAAATGGGGCAAATAGCCGCCTGCACATGTGTGCGGGTTGGCTGTAGCACTCAGCAGGATCCAGGGAATATCAATGACAGACAGCAATGCCGGTAACGTGCTCCCCTATCAGCCGCCCAAGACACGCCGAGCGGAGCGGCGGCGCTGCCGTTGCTGTTGGCGGTTGTGACGGTTGCGCACTTGGCGACGGGCGCGCCTCGCCGGATTGCCTTTGCCATAAGTAGGCCGGCGCTTGCGTCGCTGGTCCAACGTCAAACCGGGTCGTATGACGGATGGGCAGGCGTCTATCATGTGGGGATGCGTCAGGATCGCGGCGGCATGATCTTCGTGACTCACTCGATCGGCATCTTCTCGGAAGCGGGCTATGCGTATTTTCCAGACGGTGTGCCGGGGCCGGCTTGGGGCGCGGTGGAGACATTCGTTCCACTCGGCGATGGCTGGTATCTCTACAAGTTCGTGGACTGATTTCACATGGACCTCTCCACCCGCCAGCGGACGATCGACGAACTGATGGACGATGACACCGCCGATCCAGCCGAGCTTCGGCAGAGCTTGCGGTTCATCCGGCGGGTGAACGGGTGGCTGGGGTATACGCGGGGAATTGTGCGACATCTCGAACGCTTCAGCCGATCCTGGCAGCCGGGCGAGACGATCCGCCTCATCGACCTGGCAACCGGATCGGCGGATATTCCCCAAGCCATCCTCCGCTGGGCGGATCGGCGCGGATTGGATATCCGCATCGTCGCTGTAGAACGACATCCGGTGACGGTACGCGAAGCGCAACGGCGCAATCGCGACCCACGGCTGACGATTGTGCAAGCCGATGTTTTTGCCCTCCCCTTTGCTCCCGCCTCGTTCGATTACGCGCTTTGCTCGATGTTTCTGCATCATCTGGAGGATGTGCAAGTGGTCGAGCTGCTTCGCGGGATGGATCGCCTGGCTGCGCGCGGGCTGATCGTGGCGGATCTGCTACGGAATCGCCGCGCGCTGACTTGGGTCAAGGCGATGACGCTTTTCTCTGGCCCGATGATTCGCCACGACGCCCGCGTCTCCGTGGCACAGGCATTTACCCAGCCAGAAATCACGGGCCTGCGAGATCAGGCGAGCCTGAAATACCTGGCATATTTTCGCCATTTCGGCCATCGCTTCGTGCTGGCTGGGGAGAAACCGCACACGTATAGCATTGAAGCGACAGCACAGGTATGAGCCACGGCTTTGCGGTTAAAGGGGCTGACTTCTGTCGAAAATCGCCCCACTTCGCCGATAAGCGTTCACAGCCGCTGTGTTTGCGCGGCAGTGAGGTACGGTTCGATTGCTCAAACGGCTTGTCAAACGCGTGCTGTGGCGGGTTCGACCGGTTCGTCGGCGGATCGCTGTACCCACGGATCCGCGGCAACGACTTATCGGGCGTAGCATGGAAGAAATCTTCCGCAAACTCGGCCCGCCGCCGGCAGCCACGCTGGAAGGCACACCCGATCTCTCCGGCAACGCCCCGCCAGCGTTCTGGCAGGCCTCTATCTGGTACTATCCCTTCGATACCACCGCCCGAACCGCCATCGCGGTGCACTTCCAGAATTGCGCAGCCTGTCATGTGGAGACGATCCACCTGGAGCGGACACACGTGTAATCTGCCAAATCAAAAAACGGTCCGCTGAAGCGGGCCCTGGGGCGCTTCAGCGGACCGGATACTGCCCTGGCTGACAAAGGATTACTTTTTCACGAGCTGATCACGATAGAACTCGATCATCTTTTGCAGCCCCTCGCGGCGGGAGACGACCGGCTGCCAGCCGAGAATCTGGCGGGCGCGGGTGATGTCCGGGCAACGGACCTTCGGATCGTCCGGAGGCATGGGCTTGTGAACAATCTTGCTCTTACTGTTGGGGATCAGCGAAAGAATCTCGCGGGCGATATCCAGGATGGTGATCTCCTCGGGGTTGCCCAGGTTGATCGGCTCGTGGAAGTCACATTCCATGACGGCGTTGATCCCGCGCACCAGGTCTGAGACGTAGCAGAGGCTTCGCGTCTGCTTGCCGTCACCAAAGACGGTGATGTCTTCGTCGTTGAGCGCCTGACGGATGAAGCTGATGACCACGCGCCCGTCATACGGGTCCATGCGCGGACCGTAGGTGTTGAAGATACGGATGATGCGCGTATCGACGCCCCGCTCGCGATGGTAGGCCATGGTGCAGGCTTCGGCGAAGCGCTTGGCTTCATCGTACATGCTGCGCAGACCGATCGGGTTGACGTTGCCCCAGTAATCCTCGCGCTGCGGATGCACAGCCGGGTCACCATAGCATTCGCTGGTGCTGGCCATCAGGAAGCGAGCGCCCTTTTTCTCTGCCATCTCCAGCAGGTTCCAGGTGCCTTGGCTGTTGACCTTGAGCGTGGCAACCTGGTGCTTGACATAGCCGATCGGGGAAGCCGGGCTGGCCATGTGATAGATGCGGTCGATCGGGCCGTCGACCTCCAGCGGCTGGATCACGTCATGCTCGATGAAGGTGTAATTGGGATTGTCCTTCAGGTGAGCGATGTTGTCCGGCTTGCCGGTGATGAAGTTATCGACCCCGATGACAGTATGCCCCTGGGACAACAGCAGATCGGTCAGATGAGACGCCAGAAATCCGGCAGCACCGGAGATAAGGATTCGCATGGTCATTCAGCCTGGGTTGTATACGGTTGGGACGGAATCACCGATAACACGGATGCATTGGGCATGCAGGCGTGCGGGATTTACAGCTAACAGTGAAATCTGTGTTTAACCGTGTTCATCGGCGATGTTAAAGCTCGAACCTTTGATTATCGGCTCCACACTCCAAATCGGATAATTGTGAGGATCGCCTTAATGCCATCCTTCCAGGTAATCTTCTTGCCCTCTTCATAGCTGCGCCCGTAATACGACACGCCTACCTCGAAAATTCGGATCCGGGGGCGCAGGCGGGCAATCTTGGCGGTCACTTCCGGCTCGAAGCCGAACCGATTGCACTTGAGCTCGATCCGGTCCAGCACGGACTTTCGGAAGACTTTATAGCAGACTTCCATATCCGTCAGGTTCAGATTGGTAAACATGTTGCTGAGCGTTGTCAGGAACTTGTTTCCAACCGTGTGCCAGAAGTAGAGCACGCGATGCGGTTCACCGATAAACCGCGATCCGTAGACCACATCCGCGCGATCATCGACGATCGGCTGGAGCAGCTTCCGATAATCCGCGGGATCGTATTCCAGGTCCGCATCCTGGATGATGACGACATCACCGGTCGCCAGTTTGAATCCCTCCCGCAATGCCGCCCCTTTGCCCTGGTTGACGGGCTTGTGGATGATCTGGAACGGCACATGGGGATACATGGCGGGCAGTTCATCCAGCCGCTGGCGGGTGTTGTCAGTTGAACAGTCGTTGACGCAAATAATCTCCCGCTCCATGTCGCTGGGCAGCGGTGCATGGACCACCAGGTCCACCAGTTCCTGCACGGTGGCTTCCTCGTTGTAGACGGGGATCACAATCGAAAGTTTGTGAACCTTGCGGCGCTCGCGGCGAAGCGGACCGTCGATATGCGCGCGGGGGGTTCCCTGGGTCATCGGCTGGGTTGTGGCAGGGGTTTGGGTCATTGTCATTCATTCGCCGCAGGACACGTTCCCGCGAGCTGTTCCGGCGTCAGAATCCTATCGGTTGGCGACCGAAGCACAACCCCTGCACGGTTGAACCCGGCTTTACAGCTCTTCAGCAGCCGCCGTAGAGGCTTCCAGCAACTGATCCCCCACCAGCCGGCCATCCTCCATTGTGATCATGCGATTGGCCCGCCGGGCAAGCCGCAAATCATGGGTCACCATGACAATCGCCTGTCCTGAAGCGGCCAGCTCATCGAAAATATCCGCCACCCGCTGGGAGTTTTTGCGATCCAGGTTGCCCGTCGGCTCATCCGCAAGAACAACCTTCGGCTCGTTTGCCAGCGCGCGGGCGATCGCGACGCGCTGCTGTTCACCCCCGCTGAGACGGTTGGCGCGACGGCGGATCTTATCCCCCAACCCCAACCGTTCCAGCAGCATCGCCGCTCGATCCATCGCTTCATCGCGCGTCAACCGCCCGAGTTTGAACATCGGCAAGGCTACATTCTCCTGTGCGGTGAACTCCTTGAGCAGGTAGTGAAACTGAAAGACAAACCCCACCATTTCATTGCGCAGCATCGCCAACTGCGCGTCGTTGAGATCCGAGGTATTGTCCTCGCCCAGGAAGACCGCACTGGGTGGATCAAATGGACGCCCCTGCCCGTCAGCGCGCGACGGCCGATCCAGGCCACCCATGAGGTACAGCAATGTGCTCTTGCCCGATCCACTGGCTCCAACGATCGAGACATACTCGCGTTCGCGGATCACCAGGTTCACCCCCCGCAGCACATGGGTGAGCACATCTCCCTGCCCCAGCAGCCGATGCAGGTTCTGCGTGCGCAGCAATACCGGCGCTTCGGACGAAAGAGTTTCAGGATGTTGAGAATCGCGTGACATCACCGGCTTGGGTGCGTTCCATGGTGCATGCGTCCGGAGGACGGGTCGAACAGGACACTCAACAGGTCCGCCGCCCTCGAAAGCAAACTACAGTACACGAATCACACCGATTGCGTCACGCGCTCGATCAGTTCCCTGGGACAGCCGATGTCACCCACGGTGACAATTCCCGTGTATTCCGCCGCCTGGGGCGCGGCGAATCCCACCTTCTCCGCTACGAACGTCACCGTTCGCACCGCCCGGATGCACGGTCCCAGCGGCTGACCGGTGTCGCAATCCAGCCCGCTGGGCAGATCCACCGCCAGAACAGGGCTTGGGTGGCGGTTAACGGCTTCAGCAATTTGCTCAAACGGCGGGCGAGGGCTTTGCATCAACCCCGTACCGAACAGAGCGTCAATGATTAGATCGCAGCGCTGCTGGGCGATCCATTCGGCTGAGGCCTGTCCCATCGGCAGGCCCATTTTCCGGACCACGTCGTAATTAATCTTTGCATCTCCCCTGTAAGCACCGGGATCCCCCAGCAAGCCGATCTGCACATGAACGCCCCGGTTATGCAGATGCCGTCCCACAGCCAAGCCGTCGCCGCCGTTATTGCCGCTGCCGCACAGGATCAACGCCGATCCGCCCGGGCGCTGCCCCAGCAGCTCCCAGGCGGATTCTGTCACCGCCCTGGCGGCGTTTTCCATCAGCACGATGCCCGGCAACCCGTAGGATTCGATAGCCAGGCGATCCACCTCGCGCACCTGCTGGCGGGTCAGTCGAAGGGTTGAAGTGCTCATGCCCGAGAGTCTACGACGCTCGCCCGTTCACTCCAACCGCGAACCGCCATCAAACGGCAGATCAAAACAGCTTCATATAGGGCAGCTCGCTGCGGCCCATCAGCCATTTGTCTACCCCTCTGGCAGCCTGGCGGCCTTCGGAGATGGCCCACACGACCAGCGACTGGCCGCGGCGCATGTCGCCGGCTGCGAAGACGCCTTCGACGTTGGTATGGTAGTCCTCGTCAACGACGACGTTGCCACGCGCATCGAGGTTCAGACCAAGCTGCTCGATCGGACCGGTCTTTTCCGGTCCCACAAAACCCATCGCCAGGAAGCACAGGTCACAATCCAGTTCGAACTCGGTCCCGGGGATTTCCTTGAACGTCGGACGGCCGGTTTCGGGATCCTTGGTCCACTCCAGGCGGATGCCGTGCAGCTTCTTCACGACACCATTCTCACCGCTGAAGTGTTTGGTGTTGATGGCGAAGTCGCGCACATCCTTGCCGCCGTAGATCTGGGCGGCTTCCTCGTGGGCGCTGCTGGTGCGGAAGATCATCGGCCAGTACGGCCACGGCGCCACGCCCGGCCCGCGGGACTCGGGCGGCTTGGGGAGCAGTTCAAACTGTCGCACGCTCTTGGCTCCCTGGCGCACGGCGGTCCCCAGGCAGTCGGCCCCGGTATCCCCCCCGCCGATGATGATTACATGCTTCCCTTTCGCGTTGATCGCGTCGGGCAGGTTGTCGCCAAGGTTGATGCGGTTCTGCTGGGGCAGGTACTCCATGGCGAAGTGAATGCCCTTCAGCTCGCGGCCAGGAACGTTCAGGTCCCGGGCAGCCGTCGCACCGCCGCACAGGACGATCGCATCGAACTCTTCGCGCAGGTCTTCGACCTTCACGTTCACGCCGATGTTGGCGTTGGTCACGAACTTCACGCCTTCGGCTTCCATGAGCTTGATGCGGCGCTCGACGAAGCGCTTCTCAAGCTTGAAGTTGGGAATACCGTAAATCAGCAGGCCGCCGATACGGTCGACACGCTCGAAGACGGTCACCTCGTGACCGGCTTTGTTGAGCTGGGCCGCGCAGCCGAGGCCGGCTGGGCCGCTGCCGACGACGGCCACCTTCTTGCCCGTGCGGTACGTGGGCGGCTGGGGCTGGATCCAGCCGCGATCAAACGCGTGCTCGATGATCGAGACTTCGATGTTCTTGATTGTCACCGGCTGCTCGTTGATCCCCAGCACACACGCTTCTTCACACGGCGCCGGGCAGACGCGCCCCGTGAACTCGGGGAAGTTGTTGGTCTTGAGCAGTTGTTGCAGGGCCTCGTTCCAGCGGTTGCGATAGACCAGGTCATTCCACTCGGGAATGATGTTGCCCAGCGGGCAGCCGTTGTTGCAGAACGGAATTCCGCAATCCATGCAGCGTGCGCCCTGGTCACGGAGCTTTTCCTCGGGGAAGTTGAGGTAAATCTCGTTCCAGTCCAGCACGCGCAGCTCCACTGGCCGCCGCCGTGGCAGCTCACGCGCAATTTCCTTGAATCCAGTCGGCTTTCCCATCGTAATCTCTCAGGTTAATTCACCACCGAGACACGCAGACACTCAGTGAGAATCAGGCAACAAAACTGATGTTTCATCTGTGGCCATCTGTGTGCATCTGTGGCTGGTTGTTTGCCTGTCACACATTCGTTGTTTGCGACTCGGAGAGCTGCCTGGCTCTCGCTTCGACTTCCGCCAGGTGTTCGAGCACGCGACGGTAATCGGTCGGCATGACTTTCACGAACCAGCGCAGCTCGTTGTCAAAGTCATCGAGAATCGCCTTGGCGACCGGTGACTGCGTGTAGCGGTAATGGTTCTCCAGCAGCGTGCGGATCGTCTGGATGTCCTCGGGCTTGTCGGGCTTCTCGAGGTCAACCATCTCCTTGTTGCATAGCTGCGGGAAGTTGCCCAGTGTGTCATAGACATAGGCGATACCGCCCGACATGCCGGCTGCAAAGTTGCGGCCAGTCGGACCGATGACGACAACCCGGCCACCGGTCATGTACTCGCAGCCGTGATCGCCGACGCCCTCGACAACCGCATTCGCACCCGAATTGCGGACGCAGAACCGCTCGCCCACCACGCCACGCAGATACAACTCACCGGCGATCGCGCCATAGCCGATCACGTTACCGGCGATGATGTTCTCTTCGGCCTTGAAACCGGCAGCCAGCGATTCCTTGGGCGGATAGATGATGATCCTGCCGCCGCTGATGCCCTT
>CAZSJB010000006.1:18809-19146 GCA_964606625.1 uncultured Tepidisphaeraceae bacterium
GCATCCCCTTCCAGTTCGAGCGTAACGCCACGAGCCAGGAAGCAGCCGAAGCTCTGGCCGGCTGATCCCTTGAACTTGAAGTGGATCGTGTCATCGGGCAGTCCGGCAAATCCATATTTCTTGCCGATCTCGCCAGACAGCATCGTACCGACGGTGCGGTTGGTGTTTTTGATCTCCAGCTCGTGGTAGACCTTTTCGCCTCGCTCCAGCGCAGGCTGGGCAAGCCGGATCAGATGCGTCTGATCCAGGGATTTTTCCAGCTCGTGATCCTGCTTCATCACGTTGCGCACGGGCACGGTATCAGGCACATCGGGCTTGTGCAGAATGACCGACAGAT
>CAZSJB010000007.1:0-1791 GCA_964606625.1 uncultured Tepidisphaeraceae bacterium
GCGATTTCTGCTCCTGGCGCGGCTTGCTGGTGATGGGCGCCGACAACGCCAGCCCGTCGCACGGGCAAAGCCCCACGACGGCCGAGCCGCAATCGGGCATCTGGATGGGCAAGACCGATGACCTGTGGTCCTTCGGCAAACCCAAGGGCTGGGGCGGGCCATGGTGGGAAACCCCCATCCAAGCCAACGAGCCAAGCGATCCGTACCTGATGACCGGCTTTGAGCACAAGTGCGTGCATCTGAAGCACGACGCCCCAGCCGATGTGACCTTCACCATCGAGCTGGACTTCATGGGTCACGGGCAGTTCAGCCCGTATACGACGATCAAGACGGGACCCAACGGCTACGCCTGTCACGTCTTCCCGAACGGGTTGAGCGCTCACTGGGTGCGCGTGGTGGCAGATAAAGCCTGCACCGCCACAGCGCAGTTTCATTACACCTAAGGGATGGGATTGCAGGTTGGGAGCAGCATGCTATCGCATCCGCTTCCAACTCCCCCTTTTACACCTGCTTGGCTGTCACAGCCCGCAGGCCGGCGACGGTGTAGGTTACCAGCCGACGGCAGAGCGCTTCGGGATCATGGCTCAGCAGGACAGGGTATCGCGGCGCGAGTTGCTCAGCCATGCAGACGGAATGCGCCATCGCGCCAATGGTGAAGATCGATCCCCAGATACGGTCGGCAGGATCACTTCCGGGCAGGCAGCGGGCGATGGCTTCGGTGAACCGACGTTCCACCTCTTCGAAGTAACGCGCGAGCATGCCTCGCACTTCCGGTCCTGGTTCGCTGTGAATCCGGCCCAGCAGACGCATGAACCGCGCCCCGTCGCGCTCCCGGTCATGCCACAGGCGCAGCGGCGGCCAGACCAGGGCCCGAATGACTTCTTCCAGCGGGGGCGCCTCATCGCCCGAGCGCGCCAGGATCTCGTCGAGCATCGCCAGCCGCTCCTGGTTCATTGGATCCAGCCGGCGGGCAAACAGTGCATCCAGCAGTCCTTCTTTCGATCGGAAGTGATAGTTCACCGCCGCAAGGTTCACCCCTGCTGCCGCGGTAAGTTTGCGCATGGACGTTCCGCCAAATCCGTGCTCCCCAAACAGGCGCTCGGCGGCATCGAGAATTTGCGACTTGGTATCTGTCGGTTCCATACGCACGTTCGAAACAGGTGTATGGTCAGCGTACGACGCTCCATCGCAGCCGTCAATCCAAACCCGTCCCGCCTCGCCACCTCACACCCCTTGCGACATCTGGCGGATGCGATGGTCCCATAATCAGCGACTGAACAAGATTGATTAAGTCCTCTCCCCCTGAAGTCGATACCACTGGGGAGCGTCGTCTGTCCGTGTCGGGGCAAAGCCTAAAGCCTGAGGACTGAGGATGATTGCGACCGGATTGAGTATCCTGGAAGAGGCTGTAGCGCGTAACTCGGGTGCGGTGCTATCCCTGCCATCGGCGGGGATGCTGCGACACCACAAATCACGCTTCCTGGGCGATACCCCCGAAGGATTGTGGGTGGAATCCCCCGCAAGCGACGCCACCCTGGTCGATGCCCTCATCGAGCACGCCCGCCCGGTGGGCATATCGTTCAAGAGCGGCCAGAATAAGGCCATCTTCAGCAGTAAGCTGCTTCGCCGTGACCCCTCCTATCGCATCAATGACCAGGTCACCGTTGAAGCTGTCCTGGTCAGCCACCCCTCCGATATCAAGGTCGTCCAGCGTCGCGCCACCTACCGGGCACGCGTTCCGGACGATTACGACATGAGTGTGCGCATCTGGCGCATCGGTCGGTATGCCGA